>CABXPN010000074.1 GCA_902514225.1 uncultured Bacteroidota bacterium | reverse complement strand
GTTCTGCCTTATGTGGGGAGTAAACTAGGTGAATTAGCAATATTTGAAAATGACTTCAAATGTCATTTAGCTAGTAATGTTGCAAAAATTGAATTAACCAGTGATGTTTTTGAATTAGAATACCTTTATTATTATTTAAAAAGCTCCTATGGTCAGGGGCAACTTTTTAAGGACAAACAAGGTTCGGCTCAACCAAATATTACTATGTTGGCGATTCGGGAGACTAAAGTCAAATTTTACAATAGGGACACTCAAATAAGAATTGCAAAAGTCCTTTCTGATTTAGACGCCAAAATAGAACTCAACAATAAAATCAATACCGAGTTAGAGACCATGGCTAAACTCATTTACGACTATTGGTTTGTACAGTTTGATTTCCCTGATGCAAATGGAAAGCCCTACAAGTCTTCTGGAGGTAAAATGGTTTACAATGAAGACTTGAAAAGAAATGTCCCTGATGGTTGGGAAGTGAAAATGCTAAATAATATTTTTGAGTTCGAAAAGGGAAAAGAACCAGGATCTGCAGAGTATAGGGATAAAAAAATAGATGACACTTATATTAAGTTTTATAGAGTTGGAGATATTGATCGTGTATCTGTTACTTATATAGATTCCAAGAAACAAGATTATTTATACGCTAAAGAGGGTGATGTAATTGTAACTTTTGACGGTTCAGTTGGTAAAGTGGGAATAGGAATCAATGGTATTTATTCAAGTGGATTGAGAAAAATATATAGCAAAACAAGTGAATTTAAATCTTCATTCATATATTTTATTTTTAAGGATGAAAGAATAATTAAAACAATTCACAAGTATGCTACTGGTTCAATTATTCTACACGCAAGTAAATCAATTGATTTTTTAAATATTTTATACAATAAGGAGGTTGTAAATAAATTTCAAGTTTTTATTGATCCACTTTATGAGAAAATAGTCAGTAACTTAAAAGAAAACCAAAAACTAGCCGAACTCAGAGACTGGTTACTGCCAATGTTAATGAATGGGCAGGTAAAGGTTGGATAAAGTTTATATAAATTTTTTTCGTAAAATAAGCATATCAAAGCTTATTTTCGAGTCTATTACACGTGCATATATTTGAGTCGTTCTTATATTATTATGTCCAAGCATTTTAGAGACTGTTTCTATAGGCACTCCGTTTGTTAAAGTAACGGTCGTAGCAAAAGTATGGCGTGCACTATGAAAAGTAAGCTTCTTGTTAAAATTACATAAAAGAGAAATTTCTTTAAGAGCTTTATTTGTCTTTTGATTACTAATAATTGGAAACACTCTATTTTCTCTATTTCTTTCTATTTTTTCTCTTGTGTTCTCTTTGTTCTCTCTATTTTTCTTCTCTATTTCTCTATATTTTTTCAAAAGAGAGAAAGCAGGTGGTAAGAGAGGTAAATTAGAAGGAATGTTTGTCTTATTACGCTTTATGTAAATCCACTCTAACCCATCATTACCTCTCTTTATGTTTTCTTTTTTCAAATTGTATAAATCTACGTACGAAAGACCCGTGTAGCAAGAGAACAAAAAAACGTCTCTAACTTTACTTAAGCTTTCATTTAATGTTACTTGCGAAATAGTAAGTAATTCTTCTTTTGTTAAGTAAACTCTATTTGTTCTTTTAAAGCTTATTTTAAATCCAGTAAATGGATCATTTGTTATGTAGTTATTCTTAAGAGAGAAATTAATAATTTTCTTAAGCCTTTGCATATGCTTCATCATGCCATTATTATTACATTCTGTCTCTTTCAAAATATAGAGAGAAAAATGAGAGATAAAATGATAATCTACTTTACTTAGTAATACGTCTTTTTTACTATACGTTTCTTTAATATAACTACTTAAATGCTTAAGAGTCGTTTTATAATTTTTAAAAGATCCGTAAGAGTATTCTTTGCCAATTAGAGATTTCATGTTTTTATTATGTTCTATAAATACATTTACTATAGAATTCATAATAACCATTTCATTTTTATAGTAATCTACTATGTTTTTGGAAGTAACTACTACGTTCGCTTTAGTAAGCTCTTCGTATTTCTCTATTATTTCTATACGAATCGTTTCTAACTGCAAATTCATTGCTTTTTTACTATTACCTATTACTCGTGTTCTTTTG
>CABXPN010000073.1 GCA_902514225.1 uncultured Bacteroidota bacterium | reverse complement strand
TTTCTTCATAAAATCTGAAATAACAGAAATGCAAACTTAATCATTTTTTTTGTATTGATAAATATGTTAATATTATATGTAAATAGGATACTCTATTTCTGAAAATTACTATCAATAATTATATATTTGCATAATATAATAAAAAATATAAAAATGAAAATTGTAAAATTAGGTTTATTAGTGTTATTACTAAATAGTTGTGGATTAAGCAAGATGTCTTCAGATTACCACAAAGTTAAATATGAGCAAACACCAGCTGTTTTAGAAGTGCATGGAGGTTATGTTATTGTTGATTTAGAAGGAACTTTCCCATCACAATATTTTGCGAAAAAAGCTACTGTTGAAATAACTCCGGTTATTATTTCTGAAAATGGAGAAGAATCAACTTTAAAATCAATAATATTACAAGGTGAACAAGCTACTGGAGGTGAGTACACAATATTTTTCGAATCAGGAGGAGAATTTGTGTATGAAGATAAAATAGAGTACACAGATGCTATGAAGTCTTCAAAACTTGAGTTAAGAGCAGTTGCAATATTAGAAGACGACAATAAAGTATTAGGTCCTATTACAATTGCTGAAGGAGTAATTTCAACATCACAGAGAGTTGCAAATACAGAAATTATTGCTGTTGCAGAGCATGGATACAAAGAAATTGAGGTTGTTTCAGAAACAGCAACAATTTATTTTTTGGTAAATAAAAGTAATATCCGTACTACTGAAAAAAGTGATGATGATGTAAAAAAATTACAAGAGTTTATCAAACAAGGATATAAAACAGAATCTTTTGTTGTAAAATCCTCTGCATCTCCTGAAGGAACAGAAAAGATTAATACTGAACTTTCTGATGATAGAAAAAACAGTACTCTTACATATGCAAAATATTTATTAAAAAGGTTAAAAGCAGATGGCTCTAATGATGATGAGAATTATAATTTATCATCAGCAGGAGCGGACTGGACTGGATTTAATAAACTAGTAGAAAACTCATCAATAGTTGAGAAAAATACAATTTTGAGCTTAACAGATAGAAATAAGAAAAAATCTCAGAAAGAAAAAGGAGAATTGTTACAAGATATGGCTGAAGTTTATGATGCTTTAGAAGGAGATGTTTTACAATACTTAAGAAAATCAGAAATAACAATTAATTCTTACCTTCCTAAGAAAACAAGAGAAGAGATATTATTACTTTCTACAACAAACCCTTCAGAATTATCTATAGAGGAGCTTTTGTATTCAGCTACTTTCACTGAAAATTCTGCAAACTCTATTTCAATATATAATAAGGTGATAGAATTACATAACGATTGGAGAGCTTACAATAATATTGCCGTTTCATATTTAAATACTGCTGATGTTGAGAATGCAATGATTTATTTGCAAAAAGCTAAAAATAATGGTGGAGAAAACGAATCTTCTGTACTTACAAACTTAGGGATTGTTGCTTCTTGGAATGGAGATTTAAACAAAGCTCAGAAGTTATTTGACCAGGCTAATACGAGTAATTATAATAAAGCAACTTTAAATTTAAGAATGGGAGACTATAGATCTGCAACTCGATATTATAGAGGAAATAATACATATAATGCAACTTTGGCAAATATATTAAACGGAAATAACAATAGTACTTGTTCAGAAAATACAGCAGCTTGTTATTATTTAAATGCAATTGCGGGAGCAAGATCAGGAAATGAAGAAGTTTTATTTTCAGATTTAGAAAAAGCTATTTCTGCAGATGAAAGTTATAAATTAGAAGCTTTAACAGATTTAGAATTTTCAAATTACACGGAACATGAGAAATTCATTTCTTTAACAAAGTAATAATTTCGATAATAAATTTTACAGAACCCCATTTATTTGGGGTTCTTTTGTATAAAACCAAATGCAAAAAAAGAAACCAAATTTTATTATTATTGGTGCCATGAAAGCGGCAACAACATCTTTATATACTTATTTAAAACAACATCCTGATATTTTTATGACTAAGGTTAAAGAGCCAATGTTCTTTAATAACTTTAATCAGGAGAAAGATTATAAAATAATAGGATCTAAATCTAAAAAAGTAAATACTTTAGAAGGATATTTTTCTTTATTTGATGATGTTAAGAATGAAAAAGCAATCGGTGAAGCTTCTCCTGCATATATTTATAATGAAAAGGCTCCAAGTTTAATTTTCGATATTCTTCCTAAGTTAAAAATCATTGCAATATTACGACACCCTACCGATAGAGCTTATTCTAATTTTTTGCATACGAAAAGAGCTGACAGGGAAAATATAACTTCCTTTCAACTTGCGATAAATGCAGAAGAGAACAGAATTAAAGAAGGTT
>CABXPN010000072.1 GCA_902514225.1 uncultured Bacteroidota bacterium | reverse complement strand
GTGTTGGAATTGGAATAGTTGTTGTGCTAGTTATTATCTGATTATTCCATTTTATGTATAAATGATATGTTTGACCTGCTTTACTAAATCCATAATTATTTGGATTATTAAAATATTCAACATCAATAAAATAAGGAATGGAATCATCAAGGAAAGTCAAATTAACAGTATCTGTATTACCATCTATATCAGTTGTCCATACCTTAATTTCCGCATCATTAATAAAGAGATCTTCATAAGTATTCTCAGTAATCGAATCAAAATAATTTTGACTAGTAGTCAAAATAACATATGGAGGAAATCCTGGCTCAATTGATCCTTCTACTACTAAGTATTGAGAAGTTGATATTATTTCAACATCAATTTCTTTTCTACAAGAAGAGAATAATATAATTATGATGATTAGATTGACACAAAAACAACCTGTAATAAATAGACGTTTCATTAAGCAAACTTACAGAAAATTATGGGAAAATATAAAAGAGAAAAAAGTCGGGGTAGCAGGATTACAACCTAACACCTTTTTACATGATTACAGCAAGCTTTAAAACTAAAAACTGCTCCGCTTTTTGCACCGCTGCTCCATCTACTAATACAAACTTAAAAAATTAATTGGAATTTCTGATTAGAAAAAACTTTTTAAAATAATATTTATTGTATAATTAGTTTTTTATTGATGATTCCGTTATCGGTATCTAGTTCTAAAAGGTAAACCCCTGATTTATGATTTGACAAATTAATATTCTTAATATCTCCTCCTGGAACATAATCTTTATATATTATTTGACCTACAATATTTCTCACAGTCAATTTATAAGAATTTTGTCCCTCAAGATTAATTGAAAATATGCCTTTTGTTGGATTTGGATAAACGGTTAAATCATTTTCAAAGATAATATTATCATAAGAAGTAAGAAGAGTGTCCCATCCTATATTCAATCTAATTAAAAGAGAATGCGATAGAGTATACCAAGCTCCAAAACCATATTGACCTAAATTACATCCATTGTCTTGTAAGAACGTAAGACTGTTGCTATTTGACGCAGAACTTATCCTTGAATTAAAAGATTCCTGTTTTCCTCTAACTGCAGCTAAATAAATATTGCCTGAAGAAAGGATGCTGTCATTCAACGCAATAGTAACCCATGAGTTAATATCACTAGAATCTAAAATAATGAATTCTGATTCATCCATCAAAGTAAATATAGGTTGAATATTATTAAGGCTATCTATTTTGTATAACTCCACCTTTAATGAAGATCCAACATCAGACCAGTCATTCACATGAAATGAAATAGAAGATGCTGATGTGTTATAATAATGACCAGTCTGATCTTTATAAATATTAAAGACATTTCCTAAAACCTGCCCGCAATTTGACGTTCCAGAATTATATCCTCCTCCTGCTGAAGAACCATCTGAATCCCAATCATAATCAACTCCATATATTGTGTCTGTAACTACACTTTTCATTTCAAAAGAGTCCGAACCACATAAAGTGTCATTATATGCGGAAAATGTAAAATTATACAATCCTAAACTATCAGGAGTAAAATCAGAGTTAGTAAAGAGTGTATCTACTTCACCTGATATTAATGATCCTGGGTCTGAATAAAGATTCCAACTAAATGTGTCTCTCGCTACCTCAACATTCATTATTACGCTAGATAAATCTTGCAACCCATTATTCGAAATTACGCTTTGAAATCTATACGGATGTAAAATAGCTTGAGAAATTGGATAAAATGTATAATTAACATCTAAGTTGACATTTAAATTACTATTTAAATTATTAATGCTACTAAAACTACCATCTGTACAAGTAATTGAGTAATCTGGTACTGGAGTTATTGAAACATCATCAATCATCCAAGCATAATCATCTCCTCCGATATAATGAAAACGGAAATAAATGGAGTCTTGATTAGCAGCAATAGATGAGATATCAATAGAAAGAAATTCTGGATTATCGGAAGAATAAGTCATTCCCAGATCAGAATCAATTTCATAGGACTCTAAATTGCTCCAGTTAGAATCTGTAGCAACCTCTAAAAATATTACATTTTGGTATTTTCTATGATAAGACTGGAAATTAATGTTAATGTTCGAAAAAGAATCACAATTTACAACTCCATTATAGGTAAGATATGCATTTTGTGACCCTGATCCTGATGTATTTAACCCGTCAGAATCATATAAAGCAAATCCATTAGAGTCAGTAGTAGATTGAATTACCCCCATAGATCCAGAGTAAGGTCCTATTGGTCCATTAGTTCCAATTACCCAGTTCTGGCTTCCTCCATTTTGTATATCTGTCATTATCCAATTAGATGAGTTAGAAAAATCATCACTAAAAATTATTGTTTGTGAATATACAATCTGTGTAGATAAAAATAAAAAAATAAGAAAACTAATCTTTTTCATAATATAATGATATTAAATAATTTATAACTATTATCGACAAATATAATAAAAATATAT
>CABXPN010000071.1 GCA_902514225.1 uncultured Bacteroidota bacterium | reverse complement strand
GCATTGGTCGTTACATAAGTATAGGTTCCACTTGTTGTGTAAGTAATACTATTCCAAGTATAAGAATAACAAGCAGCATCTGAACTGACAGAAGTTGTGGATGGATTAATTGTTAAGTTCAAAGTAGCTGTAGAATCACATCCATTTGAATTTGTAGTAGAATAAGTATAGGTTCCACTTGCAGTATAAGTCGCTCCATTCCAACTATAGTTATCACAAGATGTAGCTGTAGATGTAGAAGTTGTAGATGGATTAATTGTTAAGTTCAATGTCGCTGTACTATCACATCCAGCAGCATTGGTCGTTACATAAGTATAGGTTCCAGATGTTGTATAAGTCGTTCCGTTCCAAATATAATCATCACATTCTGTTATTGAACTTGTAGATGTAGTAGGACTGTTAATTGTTAAGTTTAAAGTAGCCGTACTATCACATCCATTAGAATTTGTTGTACTATAAGTATATACTCCACTTGAAGTATAAGTAGAGCTATTCCATGTATAACTATCACAAGATGTAGCAGAACTTGTAGATGTAGTGGATGGATTAATTGTTAAATTAATTGTAACGACAGAATCACAGCCATATACATTCGTTAATGTATCATTATAAATACCCGAAATAGTAATGCTATCAGTTGATGTTATGTAATAATCACAACTTATAACAGATATATTAGTATCAGAAGGGAAAACACAGCTACCATTATATACCCAAGCTAATGGATTATAATTACATGCTAATGGATCCATACATCCTGCTAAAGAACAATTATCACTATAACTTGACCATGAATCTTCATTCCATGAAGAAGAAGCGGATGAATATACTGGGTCGTCTACCTGAATACATTGTAAATTAGGATTGTTAGTACTAGTAAACCAATTAACTATGGTATTATTTCCATTTTGAAAGTTAAGTGTGTGTAAATCATTATTATTTACATATAAATATTTTAAATTAACACAAGTAGATGCATCAATAGATGTAAGTTGATTATTAGCAAGATTACAATAAGTCATATTCACAAGACTACTTAAATCGACTAAAGACAACTGGTTAAAATCTAGCTTACAATAAGTGATTAAAGAAGATGGAGGAAAAGACACAGAAGTAAGAGAATTTGACTTTGCTTTCACATACGTAAGCAAAGTATTATTACTAAGATCTAAGTTACCTTGTAAAGAATTAAATTGACAACTTAACCAGTTTAAATTTATATTATTAGACAGATCTAATGAAGAAATTCCATTGATCTCAATATCTAATTTTTCTAAAGAAGAGAAATCTTCTATACCTGTAAGATCATATATAGATTTATTAATAAGAATTAATTCTAGGACTGTATCAATTGCAGCTGTAGGAACAGTGTCATTTAAAGGGCCTGAATCTAAACCAAGATTTATTAACTCCTGCTCAAAATTATCATCTGGCACATAAGTAAGATAAATACAAGAAGCATCATCTATTGATGCTGAAGAATTATAATTAGAAGCGGTAGAATCCATGCATCCATATACAGGCATAATACAACTACCATTATTTGAAAGAGCAGATGCATTATAATTAAGAGCTAAAGTATCCGTACATCCTGGATTTGAAGAACTTAATGTAGCCCAGATTGGAACTCCCATACTAGCATATGTAGTAACTAAAGTTTGATACGACACACTAGTAGTATCACTATAATAAGCTTGAAAATAATCTGTTGGAGATGTAGCGTATATTAAATTCCACCATGGAGCATCATTAAAGGAAACAATATGTGGATAGGTTGTATTTAACATTAAATTAGAATTGATATATGTATTGCCTCCTATTGTAGTATTCGTGCAGTTTGATAGATTATTTGCTTGCAACAAACCATCATAAGTATTATTATTTATATCCAATACATTAGAAAGTTCTGCTTGTATACCAATACCCAGATAAGTAGTTGAATAAGCTACAGGAATAATATTTGAGAAACTATTACCACTAATTGTTACACTATCTGTATTTGTTCCTAAAGAAATTGCAGAACCTAATACGTAAGATATATTGTTATTGCTAATTGTAATATTAGTTGGTGGATTAACTCCAGTAGAAGGATTACCCCAACATAGAATCCCATAGGAAAGTGGTGATGAATTACCACCTCCTGGAAGTAATATACTAGAAATTATATTATTTGTAATCGTAATATTATGTGTTCCGGGATTTACGGTAATAGCACTCCCTGTCAGATTATCTCCTACAATTGTAAATCCATTAATAGTTACATCTGAAATATTATCGTCTATTAATATACCTGTGGAATGACCCGCAACATTTAATAAAACTCCTGCTTGAGCATTTAAGGTAATTGATTTATTAATTACTAAAGCCTCTGCATAAGTACCTGGAGAAACTAAAATGTTATCTCCATTTGACGTTGCATTAATTGCAGATTGAATAGATCCATATTGAGATGGGACTAAAAGTGTGTCTTGTCCAGATATGGAAAAAGTCAATAAAATAGAGATAGCCGAGAGTATAAATCTTTTCATAATACTTGTTTTAGTTCAATAAAATGTATTTGTCGTAAAATACGGC
>CABXPN010000070.1 GCA_902514225.1 uncultured Bacteroidota bacterium | reverse complement strand
AATCCTATTAAGTATGAAAAAAAACACAATTATTACTGCTGCCTCTATTGTACTGTTTTTAGCAGGAACCTCTCACCTTATCAGAATATTTTATGGTTGGGAAATAAGAGTAAATGAATGGGACATGCCAATTTGGGTGAGTTTTATTGGAACATCTATCCCATTATTTTTATCTTATAATTTGTTAAAACAAAGAAAGTAATGAAGAATTTTTGGGAGAAACTAAAAGAATTATATGATGCAAACCCAACTTTGTTTGGTATACTTCTTTTTATTGACCTTACAATTTTATACTTCATATTCCATTATTTTATATATTAAATGATTATACAAATACACCCTGATAACCCAAACCCAAGGGAAATAAAACAGGTTATTGAATGTCTTAAAAATGGTGGAGTTATTGTTTATCCTTCTGATACTGTTTACGGAATTGGTTGCGATATCTTCAATAAAAAAGCAGTGGAAAGAGTAGCTAAAATAAAAGGAATAAATATTAAGAAAAATAATTTCTCCTTTATCTGCTCAGACCTTAGTCATATTTCTGATTTCACAAAACAAATTGATAATCCTACTTATAAGTTAATGAAAAGGAATCTTCCTGGACCTTTTACCTTTATCTTAAATGCAAATAATAGCATCCCAAAACTTTTTAAAATAAATAAGAAAACTATTGGAATTAGAGTGCCAAATCATAACATTCCATTAGAGATAGTATCTCAACTTGGGAATCCTATTATTACCACCTCTGTAAAGGATGATGATAAGATATTAGAACACAGCACAGATCCTGAATTAATTTCTGAGAAGTTAAAACACTTAGTTGACATTGTAATTGATGGTGGTTATACTGGAAACAAACCATCTACTATTGTGGACTGCACTACTACCAATTTTGAGATTTTACGACAAGGAAAAGGTGATTTAATTCTCTAGTAATTTTTCAATTCTTTACTTTTAAACATAAAAGGTAATAAATCTGAAACAGAATTTACAATTAATATAGAGTCATCAGGATGATGTAATAAAATTCGAATATCATTTTCTTGTTTCACTTCATACTCTGCAATTGCTTGTCTGCAAGCTCCACAAGGAGAAATAACATCTTTTATCTCAAATTTTTTAGATACAGCAGTTATAGCAATCGTTTTTATTTTAACATTTGGGGAAATTGCTCCAGCATAAAAAATAGCAACTCTTTCGGCACAAAGTCCAGAAGGGTAAGCTACATTCTCCTGATTATTTCCAGAGATAATCTCTCCATTTTCCAACAAGACAGTAGCTCCTACCAAAAATCCAGAATAAGGAGCATAAGCAGCCTCCAAAGAATTTTTTGCTCTATTTACCAAATCCTTTTCTTCCGAATTTAGAGAACTAAAATCTGTTTGGTAAAATGTGGTTGTTATTTTCTTTTCTATCATAATTTATAACTTATTGAGCTTCCTAAAATATATAAATTTTTCGGAATATCAGTGATTAAGTCATCTTGTATTCTATAAAAAATTGTTGCATTTAAATCTTTCATTATAGGATACGAAAAACCTGTAGTATATCTTAATTTCTCGAATTGCTGATTAAAATTAATAAATAACTCTAACTGAACAAATGGTTCGAAAGGAGTTTTTCGGACATTATAAGATACTTCTGTTTTCTGACGGAAAATTGCAGTATAATTAGAATTATTTCCTTGCAGCTGAAATCTATCTCTTAAAGAAAATTTAAATCTTTTATATTTATATTTTGAAGAAAAATCAGAATAATATCTATATTTATTTTCAGAGGTAAAATCCAAATCAAAGTCGTTAGAAAATCGGTAACCAACAGAAACTTCAAAATCAGTTTTCTTTATCCTGTGAGATATTTTTACATCTGTAAAGTTTTTAGAGATCAATGATGAATTCTCACGAAATCTGATTCCTTCTTTTACAGAAAAATTAGTTCTTTTATATATCTTTTTACTAATCTTTATACTATTCCAACTCTGAAAATCATTTTGCTGAGAGTATGCAGATATCGTACAGATAAATAAAAGTAAAAAACTATTTCGAATCGTCTTCATAATAGAAGATTCTGATATTTGCTATATCTTTAAGGAAATCAATTCTTCTTATTTCATATCTAACAATATTAAGACCTGTTCTTTCTTTTAAATCTGCAAGAAGTTCCTCTTTATTCTCTGGTTTTATAAGCTCAATTTTTTCATAAATAATATTTTTTCTAGTTTCATGTCTTAGTAGCCATAATCGTTCCATCCCGAAAGTAACAAAAACAATTAGAAGATTTGCAAAAACCAATTCAGCATAACTAATTTTCTTATTTGCAAGTGCATTTACAACAGAAATACCAATTACTATAAACAAATAAGTCATCTCCTTAATAGGAATAGGATCTGTTCTATAACGAATAATACCAAAAATTGCAAATAACCCTAAAGCAAATGCAAGTTCTATTTTTACATTATCAAGTAAGAAACAAAGTAAAAATACCGTTAAACTTATTAATAAATAAGTAAACATATAATCCTTATTTCTAGTAACAGGATAATAAATATATCTTACAATGATTAATATAATAAATATATTAAAAATCCCCTTTATAAGCAGTTTCCAAAAATCTTCTTTGTCAAAAACCGGAGTACCTAAGTATTGTTTTGACTCTTCTGTTTCAAGGTACTTTAGAGCATCTATTT
>CABXPN010000069.1 GCA_902514225.1 uncultured Bacteroidota bacterium | reverse complement strand
AATAGGATTTGTCCCGATAAAATCAATTTCTATTAATGATAAATTTAATAAATTAATAAATAGTCATTATAAGAATTTAAAACTAAACAAGGAAGAGAGAATTAAGGTCCAGTTTGAAGCAAAGGTTCATAATTTTAACGGTAATTCTGATATTCTTAATAAAGAAAAAGAACATCTCAGAAATCAGATAGAAACTCTAAATCGAACTATCTTGCAATACGAAAATAATATATCATTTTTTGGACCAGGGGAAGGTGTATTACCTATGAAAAATGAAATTTTTAAAAAGATTGAGAAATCTAAATCAGAAATAGGAAGCCTTAAAATAAAACTTAGTATTTTAAACAAAATCTAGATGGATTTTGAGTTAATTTCTGATTTTCAGCCAACAGGAGATCAGCCAGAAGCAATAAAACAACTTGTAAATGGACTAAATGATTTAGAGTCTCATCAAACATTATTAGGTGTTACTGGTTCTGGGAAAACATTTACTGTAGCAAATGTTATAAAAGAAGTAAACAGACCGACTTTAGTTCTTTGTCATAATAAAACTTTAGCCGCTCAATTATATTCTGAATTTAAACAGTTTTTCCCAGAAAATTTAGTGGAATATTTTGTGTCTTATTATGATTATTATCAGCCTGAAGCTTACATTCCATCCACAGGAATTTATATTGAAAAAGATTTATCAATAAATGATGAGATTGAAAAACTACGATTAAACACTACTTCTGCCCTACTCTCAGGAAGAAGAGATGTTATAGTTGTTGCATCCGTAAGTTGTATTTATGGGATAGGAAATCCGGAAGAATTTAATAATGGAATAATTGAAATTAATAAAGGTGATACAGTTTCACTTAATAGTTTATTACAAAAATTTGTAGCATCTTTATATAGCAGAACTACTGCAGATTTTGAGAGAGGAAATTTTAGAGTAAAAGGTGATACAATTGATATTTGGCCAGGGCATTCGGACATTGCATATCGGATAATGTTGTGGGGAGATGAAATTGATGAAATTGAAAGTATTGATAGTGAAAGTGGAAAAAGAATTGAATCTTTAGATGAATTAAGAGTGTTTCCTGCAAATATTTTTGTTGCTTCTAAAGAAAAAGTGCAGAATTCAGTAAAAGAAATACAAGATGATTTACTTTTAAGAGTTGAAGAATTTGAACAATCTGGACTGAAAACAGAAGCAAAAAGACTAGATGAAAGAGTAAATTTTGATTTAGAGATGATAAAAGAATTAGGATATTGTTCAGGTATTGAAAATTACTCAAGGTATTTTGATGGCAGAGCTGCTGGGAGTAGACCTTTCTGTCTGTTAGATTATTTTCCTAATGATTTTATAACTGTTATTGATGAAAGTCATGTTACATTACCTCAGATACGAGCAATGTATGGAGGTGATAAATCCAGAAAAACAAATTTAGTTGAGCATGGTTTTCGTCTTCCATCTGCACTAGATAACAGACCACTTAAATTTGAAGAATGGGAAATATTAAATAAGCAATCTATTTTTGTTAGTGCAACACCTGCAGATTATGAAATAGAAAAAAGTGAAGGTGTAATTGTAGAACAAGTAATCAGGCCAACAGGATTATTAGATCCTAAAATTGAAGTAAGACCATCAAAAAACCAAATGGATGATTTACTTGAAGAAATCAGAAAAAGAGTTGAGAAAAAAGAAAGAGTTTTAGTTACTACTCTGACAAAAAGAATGGCAGAAGAACTAACAAAATACCTGACAAAGTTTTCAGTAATGTGCCGATACATTCATTCTGATGTAGATACTTTGGAGCGAATTGAAATTATTCATGGATTAAGACAGGGAGATTTTGATGTGTTAATTGGAGTGAATCTTTTAAGAGAGGGATTAGATTTACCAGAAGTAAGTTTAGTTGCAATATTAGATGCAGATAAAGAAGGTTTCTTAAGATCAGAACGAGCTTTAACTCAGACTGCTGGTAGAGCAGCTAGGAATCTGAATGGTTTGGTGATAATGTATGCAGATAAAATTACCAGATCAATGAAGTTGACTATTGATGAGACAGATAGAAGAAGAATAAAACAAGAAGAATATAACAAGAAACACGGAATTACTCCAATGGCAATTATTAAAAAACTAAATTCTGAAATTGAAAATAGCTTAAATCCTTATTCCGTAACTAAAACTTCCGATCCTGTTACTAGTAAGATGGATAAAAAACAGATTAAGAAAATAATAAAACATACTAAATCTGAAATGGAACAAGCAGCAAAAAACCTTAATTTTATGGAAGCAGCAAGATTAAGAGATGAATTAATTGAATTACAAAAATTAGGTTAAAATGAATTTAGCTATTTTCTCTGAAACTTTATCAGATTTTAATATTTCTTTTAATTTTTTATAGTCAATTTTTATTTTTTCAGAATCTGATAAAAGTAAATTCATTTCTGATTTTAAACTCTCAGTATTCATCTTGTCTTGTATCAGTTCTTTTACTACTTCCTTGTTCATTATTATATTAACTAAAGAAATCCATTTTATTTTCACGAATAATTTTGCAAGTAAATAAGTTAGTTTGTCGGTTTTGTAGCAAACAATCTGAGGAATATTTAATAAAGCTGTTTCTAGGGTTGCAGTTCCTGAAGTTACTAATGCAAGTTCCGAACTTTTTAATACCGAATAAGTATTTTCTTTCTCAATTAAAACATCATATCTAATAGAGATTTCTTGACAGATAGTAAACATTGCATCTGTAGAGGCGATTACAAAATTATAGTCCGGAAACTCTTTTGTAAGTTTTAGCATAACAGGAAGGTTCTTTTTTACTTCTTGCTTTCTGCTTCCTGG
>CABXPN010000068.1 GCA_902514225.1 uncultured Bacteroidota bacterium | reverse complement strand
TTCTTGTTCTATTCTGCTAATTGATGAGATATGATTTGTAAGATGGTGGTGTGTTTCTTTCAGATAATGCAATATAGCTCCTGCAGAAATTGTTCCGCTTGTAAGTTTTTCTATTCCAAATCCTTTTAATGAGTTTGTACCAAACTGTTCTAATAATAATTCACCCGTAAAGTCTGCAGTATAAACCCAATCATCTAATAAATGAGTGAAGAACTTATCTCCAAATTTCTGAATAAATTCTTTTCGTTTACTTTTTTCAAAAATAACCTCAGAAGGAGAGAAGGATTGTAAAAGTTTGTCAATATAATCAGAGTTTCCTTCAGTCATTAAGAATTCTCCTGTGCTATTATCTAAAAATGAAACTCCCATTTTTTTTTCTCCGAAATAAACGGAAGCTAAAAAATTATTGCTTTTTTGGTCTGATATAGTGTCTCTGTAAGAAACTCCAGGTGTAACTAACTCGGTAACCCCTCTTTTTACAATCTTCTTTGTAGTTTTTGGGTCTTCAAGCTGATCGCATATAGCAACTCTTTGTCCTGCTCTTACCAGTTTTGGCAAATAAGTATCTATCGAATGATGAGGGAAACCTGCAAGTTCAATTTTAGATGAACCATTAGCTCTGCTTGTAAGAACAATTCCTAAAATTTTTGATGCTTTAATAGCGTCTTTGCCAAAAGTTTCATAAAAATCACCAACTCTAAATAATAAGAGAGCATCAGGATGCTTTGCTTTAATGCCATTATATTGTATCATTAAAGGAGTTTCCTTTTTTATTTTTGATTTCCTTTTTACCAAGATTATTCTGTTAATTTTGCGATTACAAATATAACATATGAGAAAGTTAAAGAATAGCGAATTAGAAAGAATAAGTGTTGAAAACTTTAAAAGTTTAAAAAAGACACCTATTGTTGTAGTTTTAGATAATGTTAGATCGGCATTAAATGTAGGTTCTTGTTTCAGAACATCTGATGCTTTCAGAATAGAAAAGATATATTTGTGTGGTATAACGGCAGTGCCTCCAAATAAAGAAATCAGAAAATCTGCTCTTGGAGCAACAGATTCAGTATATTGGGAATATCAAGAAAGCACAAAAGATGTTGTTTTAGATTTGAAAAAAAAGGGATATTTGACAATTGCAATAGAACAAGTAAACGAATCTATCATGTTAAATGACTTTTCAGAAACTAACAGTCCGATTGCAGTTGTTTTCGGAAATGAAGTAAACGGAGTTCAGCAATCTGTAATTGATGTATGTGATAATTGTATTGAAATACCTCAGATAGGAACAAAACACTCTTTAAATATTTCAGTTAGTGTTGGAGTTGTTTTGTGGGATTTATTTAATAAGATTAACGAATAATCTGAAAATCTACTCTTCTATTTAATTCCGATAATGTATTTCCATTCGGAAACTCTGCAGAAACAACTTCTTTAGTAAGTGGTTTTTCTTCTCCATTTCCTGATGTTACGAAACGATTCTTATCAATATTAAAATTAGAAGCTAAATAATTTATAACTTCTTCTGATCTTTTTAATGCAAGTTTATTATTGAATTCGGAAGTTCCATTTTCATCCGTATTACCAATAACCAGAAGTTTTATATTCGGATTGTTATTCATCATAATCGCAATAGTTGCAATTCTTTTTAGGTTCGAATTGTTTATATATGAACTACCGCTTTCAAAATAAATAGAAGGTAAATAACTTTTTTGGGTTCCGCTATTCCCAACAGAAACTGTAATACCGTATTGGTTTACAATTGCTCCAATTTCTGTATTACTCTCTAAATCTTTACTGTCAGGAATTCCATCATTATCTGTGTCAAATTCAACTCCATTATTATCTACAATAGCGCCTCTTGTAGAAAAAGGATCCGAATCCAAATAATCAGGTATATTGTCCATGTCTACATCTAGAGAAACACCCGCTCCATCAACAGCAACTCCAATGGGGGTGTTTGGTTCTTTGTCAAATGCATCAGAAACTCCATCATTATCTTTGTCTTCTGATAACCATTCAATATTCGCATTATTTGAATTTACGTCCTTCTCTATATTTTCTAGTGGTGTTAACCAGTCATTATTTGTTTGATTTAATATTTTATATGAAAAACCAAAAGAATAAAAATTAAAAAAGTCATTATTAGCATTATTATTGTGAGAGTCCCAATAATCAGTATTTCCTTTCCTTTTTGTTATATCAAGATTAAGATTTATCTTATCATTTAAAATATATTCTGAATTTAATCCGTATAGATAAACTATTTCTTTTGGAGAATCTAAGAAAGATTTCTTAATAAAATTATCATTTTGTTGAAATACACCTTCTTCATATCCATAACTATATATATAAGTTCCACTAAAATTTCTATTTAAACTATTAAACACATTAATTCCAATTCCAGTTTTCAGGAATAGATTAAAGTTATTTAAATTAATTTTTGAAAAAAATGAACTTACATTTGATAAGTTTAACAATAATTGTAAATCTAATTCATTAAAATTAGTGACAAAATATTCCCCGTCGCCTTCATAGAAGTTATTGTAAGGATCATAAACCTCGTAATCGTCTCCTATTTTTTCTGAATGAATCCCTCCAAATTTTATAAAGATTCAGAAAAAAACGCTTTTCCTTTAGAGTTATTTTTTATGGCCGAAAGGTTTCAGCAATTAAGTAATGAAAAAAATATAAATGATTTGTTTTCTGATGTAATAATTTCTGATTATTCCTTTTTTAAATCGAGATTATTTGCTCAAAACAATTTAAAAGATGATGAATTAAATTTATTTAATAGGTTATACAAAATTATGTTTTCTACAGTAAAAAATCCTGAGTTACTTGTTTACATACATTCTGATATTAACAGATTACAAGAAAATATTA
>CABXPN010000067.1 GCA_902514225.1 uncultured Bacteroidota bacterium | reverse complement strand
TACCCTCAGATTTTTGATTGGCTAAAACTTCAGGATATGAATGTTCTGATTATTATTATACTGATGCTTGTAGTTTCTGTTGTAAATATTGTTTCTTCATTATTAATTCTGATATTAGAAAAAACTAAATTTATAGGAATTTTAAAATCGTTCGGAACAACAAATTGGTCTATTCGTAAGGTGTTTTTGTACAACTCCATGTATTTGGTTACAAAAGGACTTTTATGGGGAAATACAATTGCTTTTTCACTTTTATTTATACAATATAAATTTCAAATTATTAAATTAGATGAAGCTACTTATTATATGAGTACTATTCCTGTTTCTTTTAATTTTAATGATTTTATTTTTCTAAACATTTTCACATTATTAGTTTGCTTACTGATGATGATTTTACCAACAATTGTAATAACTAAAATATCGGCTGTAAAGGCGATTCGATTTCAATAGAAATTATTAGTTTCGCAATTATTTTTTAAGAACATTATGAAATACTACAATAACATCCTTGAAACTATCGGAAATACTCCTTTAGTAAAATTAAATAACACTGTAGAAACGGACGCTTTAGTACTTGCTAAGGTAGAAACTTTTAATCCAGGTCATTCTATTAAGGATCGTATGGCACTTAAAATGATAGAAGATGCAGAAAAGAACAGAACATTACAGCCAGGAGGAACTATTATTGAAGGTACTTCAGGAAATACGGGTATGGGACTGGCACTTGCTGCCATACAGAAAGGATATAAATGTATTTTTGTACTTGCCGATAAACAATCAAAAGAGAAGATGGATATTTTGCGTGCTGTAGGGGCTCAGGTAGAAGTTTGTCCTACAGATGTAGAACCAGAAGACCCAAGATCATATTACTCTGTATCAAAAAGATTGGCAGAAGAAATTCCTAATTCTTGGTATGTAAACCAGTACGACAACCCATCAAATGCAGTAGCTCATTACGAAAGTACAGGTCCCGAAATTTGGGAACAAACAGAAGGTAAAATTACGCATCTGGTAGTGGGTGTAGGTACTGGAGGTACTATATCCGGAACGGCAAAATATTTAAAGGAACAAAACCCAAATGTAAAAATATGGGGAGTAGATACTTATGGTTCGGTTTTTAAAAAATACCATGAAACGGGGGAGTTTGACGAGAACGAAATTTACTCTTACATAACAGAAGGTATAGGAGAGGATATACTACCTAAAAATGTAGATTTTTCTATTATAGATAAGTTCGAAAAGGTAACGGATAAGGATGGGGCTATTATGGCCAGACGCTTGAGTAGAGAAGAAGGAATTATGGTAGGCTATTCGGCAGGTAGTGCAGTGGCGGCTATCAACCAATTAAAAGATAATTTATCTAAAGATGATGTAGTAGTAGTTATATTTCATGACCATGGCACTCGTTATGTAGGTAAACTATTTAATGACGACTGGATGAAACAACAAGGTTTCTTATAGATAATAAAACTTACTAACATTTTAAAAAGTCAGACTAAATTATTAGTCTGACTTTTTTTTGTTTTCTAAATTTACCATTCAAAATTAACAGATATTTTACACCCTATATGTACCTAATATTCGACACAGAAACCACCGGACTTCCCCAAAATTGGAAGGCTCCACTTACAGATTTTAACAATTGGCCCCGTATGGTGCAGCTTGCTTGGCAAATGCACGATAATAAAGGTGCACTTATTTCTGTAAAAAACTACATTATAAAGCCAGAAGGATACGATATACCTTATAATGCAGAACAAATACATGGTATTTCTACTGATAGGGCAAACAAACAAGGAGTAGATTTAAAATTTGTTTTACAAGAATTTGCTAAGGATGTTTTGTCCTCTCAGTTTGTGATTGGTCATAATGTAGAGTTTGATAACAACATTGTAGGTTGCGAGCTTTTACGAAATAGTTTAGATAACATACTGTCTGACTTTCCTTCTTTAGATACCATGAAAGAGTCAGTAGAATATTGCCAGATACCTGGTGGTAGAGGTGGTAGTTTTAAGTGGCCTTCTCTTACTGATCTACACCAAAAATTATTCGGAGAAGCTTTTGCAGAAGCTCACAATGCCTCTGCAGATGTAGAAGCTACTACAAGATGTTTTCTGGAGCTTATTAGGTTAGATGCTATTTCTGCCAAAAAGGCAAATCTTACAGAGGCGGAGATAGAAGAATTTAAAAAATTAAATCCTAAACCATTTGAACTTCTAGGCTTAGACACACAGCCTTACCAAGAAATAAAAGAAGAAGAGGAAAGTGAAGATCAAACAGAAATAACTGAGCAAAAAAGAGATATTTCTGAACCTATATTAAGTACAGATTCTCCTTTTTCTCATTTACACTTACATACCCAGTATTCTGTTTTACAGGCCAGCTCTAACATAAACGCACTAGCAGAAAAAGCTATAGAAATGCAAATGCCTTCTGTTGCTATTACCGACAACCATAATATGTTCGGAGCTTTTAAGTTCATAAATGCTATTTTCGGACAAGAAGGAAACTCCAACGGAGAAATATTAAAACCTATTATTGGTTGCGAACTTTCTGTTTGTGAAGATCATAATGACAAAAGCGTAAAAGATTTCGGATTTCAGCAGGTTTTTCTATGTAAAAATAAAAAAGGATATCATAACTTATCCAAATTAAGTTCCTTAGGTTATATTGATGGATTTTATTACATCCCTAGGGTTGACAAAGATTTAATTTTAGAACATAAAGAAGATCTAATTGCTCTTTCCGGTTCCAATTACGGAGAAATACCAAATCTAATTTTGAATGTTGGGGAAGCGCAAGCAGAAGAAGCTTTTGTGTGGTGGAAAGATAATTTCGGAGATGATTTTTATGTAGAACTAATGCGTCATAATCTGGATGAAGAAAAACATGTAAACCGTATTCTTTTAAAGTTTGCT
>CABXPN010000066.1 GCA_902514225.1 uncultured Bacteroidota bacterium | reverse complement strand
ACTATAAAAAAATACTACAAAAGAGCAAAAGTTACCCCTGAATCATTAGATGCAGTTTATCTTAATATTGCTCTTTGTTATGCAAATACAGGTAAACAAGAACATAAAGTTATTGCAGAAAGAAACTTAGGTTTTCTAACAAGTAAAGTAGACAAAGATAAAAACATCTCTTATAACATGGGAATAGCTTATCATTTAATAGGAGAGAAAAATGCTGCAACTTCTCATTTAGGACAAGCGATTAGATTGGATGAAAACTATTTTCAGGCTTATATCACATTAGAAGCAATTTACAGAAATAATAATCAGAAAGAAGAAGCAGATAGAATTAGAGATAGAATGGAAACTGCTGAAGCTAAATTGATAAAGAAAAGTCAGAAAAATAAAGGTAAAAACAAATCAAATAAAAAAGACAAATCGAATACAACTATTGTTCTTGAAGGAGTAAAACCTGAAGTAACAAAACTGAACTATATTAAAACAGAAGATCATTTTAAATTTAACAAATCTATCGAAAAAGACAGATCTGCTGATATGGTACAAGAAGGGGAAAGAGCTTATGAAGAAGGTGTTTCCTCTTTAAAAAATGGTGATTATGAAGAAGCTATTACTAGCTTGAAAATTGCGGAGAAGAAATTAAAAAGAGGAAAAGTAAATATACATGGTTTAAATTATTCCAGAGCAAATTTAATTATTGCAAATTTATGTGTAGCAGAATCTACTGGAGAGAAAAGTACTTTAGGACAAGCTAAAAGAGGATTAAAATACTTAACTAATAAACTTTATAACACAAGAGAGTGGACCTATAACATTGCAGTTGCAAACTATTCTTATGGGGTAAGAGTTTTAAGAGGAGAAGTGGGTTCTGAAAAATGGCTTGCTAAAGCAAAAAGTTCTGCATATATTAAACAATCAATAAAACTTTTAAAATTAACTTATAAATTTGATAAGTTATATTTACCTGCTTACCAAAACCTAGTTTATATTTATAATCAGTTAGGTGATGACAAAAAAGCTGAGAAGTATCAGAAAATAATGGAAAAAAGAAGAGAGCAATTATTAAGATCATTAGACAGAGAAGAACAGATAAAAATGGGAATTGATGGTGAATATGTCTTCAGAATAAACCTAGGGGTATTTGGTGAATATGAAGCTCCTGCAGATATGTTTGATGAGCCATATTTAATAACTGTTCCTATCAATGAAAGAAATACAACATATTTTTCAGGAATGTTCTATAACATTAATGATGCTAAAGAGTACATGAATGGAATGATTGAAAAGGGATATACAAACTGTAAAATTATCCCTTACAGAGATGGAGATGAAATAGATCTGTAACTTTACTTCTCTCTAGATTCTACAGACGATAACATTATATTCTCATAATCAGAATTTATCTTATCCCAAGAATATTTCTCTTTTATTTTATTAATATTATTTAAAATAAAAATAGATCTTTCATCTAGTTTTTCCATTTCAAATAGTGGAATAATACAGTTTTTACAATGAAAATAATAAGCATCATCTCCGAGTATATCTTTATTAAATTCATTATCATTTGCGCAAATAAGAGCTTCCGAACTCATTGCTTCTAATAAAGAAGGGTTTGTACCACCAACAGTATGACCATGAAAATATAGATTAGAAAACTTTCTTAAAGCATCTAGTTTTTCAATACCGGATACATATCCTAAATATATGATTCTTTTATCTGAAAATTTATTTCTGATATATCTGCCATATTTATTTTCTGTATTTCCAATTACTACAAATTTCTTATTTGTATTAGAATTAACAAAAGCCTGTAAAATGGTTTCAATACTATTTTCAGGTTCCATACGAGCTATTAGCAAGTTGTAATCTTCTTTTTTCAATGAAAATTCATCTAACACATTCTCATTAATAGATTCTATAACATTTGCTCCGTAAGGAATGTATTCAGATTCAACATTATATTTCTCTTTTAGATATTTCTGAATTCCTACAGAATCTGAAATTAAATAATCAGAAAATTTTACAGCTAATCTTTCTGCAATAAGTAAAAATTTCTGTACTGGTTTAGAATACTTACTTCTTTTCCATTCTAAACCATCCATATTTGTAATAATAACTGATTTCTTTGGAAACAACCAGTTCCATACAGAGCTTGAGGTGTATCCTAATTGTAGGATAATATCAAAATCCTGTTTTCTGCTATCAATAATGCAATTTAAATCATAAATAAACTGCCCTACTGTACCAATTTTATCTTCTGGATCTTTACAATGGATAATTTTTACACCATTCCAACTTTTTTCCTGATAAGGATGATTATGAGAATTATAAACATAAACATCATGTCCTCTCTTTACTAAATCTTCAGAAAGATACTGAGTAAATTGTTCGAAACCACCATAAAAATTAGGAATTCCTCTTGTACCTAAAACAGCAATTTTCATTATTCAATTATTTTATAACCACTTACTGTTTCTAATAAAATGTTTCTTATTAAAATATCCTCTTGTTGACCTCTGAATTCTGAGATTTCTTTAACCTTCTTTTCTATTATATCAGATGATAATTTTTCTTCTTTAGCCTGCATAATTCTTGGGTGATCTGACTGAATAACATCATCACCAATTAATAATTCTTCATATAACTTCTCTCCGGGTCTTAATCCTGTAAATTTAATTTTTATATCTCCTTCAGGATTTTCTGTGTCAATTGGTTTTAAACCACTTAAATGAATCATTCTATATGCTAAATCTAATATTTTGATAGGATCTCCCATATCTAAAACAAAAACATCTCCTCCGTTCGCCATTGATCCCGATTGCAGAACAAGTTGTACAGCCTCTGGAATTGACATAAAATATCTTGTAATTTCTCTGTGAGTTACGGTTACAGGCCCGTCCTCTTTAATTTGTTTTCTGAAAAGAGGAACAACAGAACCAGCAGAATCTAAAACATTACCAAAACGAACCATTGAAAAACATGTATTGGTTTTTTCATCTGCAAAAGCCTGTAAAATTAATTCTGAAAATCTTTTTGAAGCTCCCATTATATTTGTAGGTCTTACAGCTTTATCAGTACTTATTAATAACATATTTTCTACATTATTACCTTTTGCAGCTTTTGCTACATTATATGTGCCAATCACATTATTGTAGACCCCCTCAGAAACATTCATTTCTACCATAGGAACATGCTTATA
>CABXPN010000065.1 GCA_902514225.1 uncultured Bacteroidota bacterium | reverse complement strand
ACAATTAAAAGTTACAGTAGCAAAATATTATATCCCTAGCGGAAGATGCATACAAGCTTTAGATTATTCTAACAGAAATGAAGACGGAAGCGTTGGTAAAGTACCAGATTCATTAACCACAACTTTTTACACCAGAAATGGCAGAAAAGTAAAAGATGGAGGAGGCGTTTTGCCTGATGTAATTACAGAAAAAGAAAGTATTTCTGACATTACTATTTCTATTGTCGGGAAAAGATTAATTTTTGATTTTGCAACACAATTCAGATATAAAAATGAGAAAATAAAAGATATAAATGAGTTTGAAATTACAGATGAAACATTTAACGAATTTGTTAGTTTTTTATCTGATAAAGAATATCATTACACAACCACTACAGAAGATGCTTTAGATATTTTTAAGGAGATAACAGATGAAGAAGGGACAACAGAATTTATTGAAGAAGAGTTTAATTTACTTTTAGAGAAAATAAAATCGAATAAGAAAAACGACCTACAAAACAACAAAGAAGAACTAAAAGAATTTTTAGCAAATGAAATTGTTAGTAGATATTATTTTCAGGAGGGAAGAATAATTGAAAGATTAAAAAAAGATAAAGATATAGATGAAGCTTTACATCTTTTAAATAATTTAGAAGAATATAATTCCATTTTACAATTAGATGAAAAATAATCTGATAATTAATATCAGAAACCTAATTTTTGTACTTTTTGCAATTAGTTTTCCATTGTCAGTTGCATTATCTAATATTTTTATAGTTATACTCTCAGTATTAGTTTTATCTGAAGGAAATTTTAGGAATAAAATCAAGAAAATTAAAGAAAGTAAATGGATGAACTATTTAATTTTTCTTATAATTTCCTACTTTATTTTCACAATTCCTTTTGGATTAAAAACAGATACTTTTTGGATATTAAAAAGAGTGTCACTATTATTAGTTTTACCTCTGTTGTATAGTACAGAATTTTCAAATAAAATAATAAAAATATCAATTTTCGGGTTTCTATTATCCATGTTTATTTCATCAATTATTGCTATTGCTTATAATTACGAAATATTACAAAACCCAAAGAATTTTACTTGGTCTGCATTTTTGCAATATACGGAGCATAATGTATTTTTAGCATTTGCTTTAATCATTAGTATTTATACAATTATCAGAACTAAAATAAACAGAAACTTTAATATGATAATTTGTTTATTCATTTCAGTTTTTATCTTTTCAATTTTTACAGAAGGAGGGAAGTCCGGACAAATTGTTTTTATCTTTTCCATTATTATTTTAGCATTTCTTTATTTCAGAAAAAAATTAAAAATGTTATTCGTTTCAATTAGTTCAATTTTACTGTTTTCATTTATTATTTATAATACATCTGATATTGTAAAAAACAGATTTGATTTTGAGATAAAAAACATAAAAAAAGGAACAGATTCATCTAGAAACATATTATTATCGGAGACAATAAAATTAATAAAAGTAAAACCAATTTTGGGTTACGGAACAGGAAGTTTTACTGATGAATTTGCTATTGTAAATGAAAACACAAAAAGAGTAATAAATCAGAATCACAAAACTCCTCATAATAATTATTTGTATGTATATTTTGAGTTAGGACTTATAGGTTTTGCTCTTCTGCTTTTAGTGTTTTATCATCAGATTAAAGAATTATATATAAAAACAGATGGAAAATTTTTGATTATTTTTCCTTTCATGTTTTTAGTGATAATGTTTACAGATAGTTATTTATACCAACACAACACTTTAATGCTGTATTTATTTATGTCAATTATTGTTTCTAATTACCAATATAAACCCTCTTAATTCGCCTATTTAAAGTAGAATATATTTCATAAGGAATAGTATTTATTTTTTCAGCAAGTTTTAAAATTGAGTTGTTCCCTCCGAAAATTTCTACTTCATCACCTTCTTTACAGTTAGTGTTTGATGTATCAATTATAAAACTATCCATACAAATTTTCCCAATAATAGGACATTCAACATTATTTACAAAAACAGAACCAACACCACTACCTAACCGTCTGTTAAATCCATCAGCATAACCAACAGGAACAACAGAGATATTCATGTTTTTAGGAGCAATAAATTCTGCAGAATAACCTACAGAACTTCCTTTCTTAATATTTCTATTTTGACTAATTACAGATTTTAATTCACTTACTTGATGTAAATTTTCATTTTTAAAACTACTAATGGTGTATTTATATCTTCTGGAGTGTTTCTTGCTTTATATGTTTTCTCCCAATCTTTAATTTTTCCTTTTGTTGTAACAATTTCTTCTCCTTTTTCAACAAATATATTTACAATATCTACAGATTCGTTTAACAATCCTCCCGGGTTTGATCTTAAATCTAATACAATACCTTTTAATTCTTGCTGAGATTTTAAATCTGTAAGTGCGCTTTTAATGTCGTTTGCACAATTTCTAGTAAATGATCTTAATTTAATATATGCTATTCCATCTTCTAAGAATCCGTAGTATGGCACACTTTTTACAGTTACTTTTTCTCTATTAAACTTTTTAGTGAATGTTTCTCCATTTCTTTCAATTAAAAGAGATACTTCTGTATTTGGCTGCCCTTTTAAAATGGATGATAATTCCTCTGTTGTTTTTCCTTTTGCAGATTTCCCGTTAACCTCAACAATTTTATCTCCTGCCATTAAACCTGCTTTTTCAGCAGGAAATCCTTTATATGGCTCACTAATAAAAACAAAATCACCTCTTTTTGTAATCATAGCTCCAATTCCTCCATATTGTCCAGTAGTCATAAATCTGTAATCTTCAATGTCCGATTCTGGAATATAAGTTGTGTAAGGATCCAAAGATTCTAACATTTCATCAATTGCTGTTTTTATCAAATCTCCTGAATTCACTTCATCAACATAAAATATATCTAACTCTTTATATAGGTCAGTAAATATTTCTATGTTTTTTGAAGTTTCAAAATAATTTGTGCTTTGTGAGTTTCCTATAATTGTAGAAAAACTAAATAAAATCAGAAATAGATTTTTTAAAATAAGTTGAAGTTTATTTTTTATCATAATTAAATTTATGGCACCAAATCCTCACCACTCCCTCCCCAAGGATGACATCTGGATATTCGTTTTACTGTTAAAAGACCACCCTTAAATGGCCCGTGTTTTATTATCGCTTCTTTCCCGTAATGAGAACAAGTTGGTGTA
>CABXPN010000064.1 GCA_902514225.1 uncultured Bacteroidota bacterium | reverse complement strand
CCTCTTTTAACAATAAAAAGGTTTTAATTGTTGGAGACGCAATGATTGACGCATATATGTGGGGAAATATAGAAAGAATGTCTCCTGAAGCTCCGGTTCCTGTTGTTGATATTAATAAACTTGAGAGCAGATTAGGTGGAGCTGCAAACTGTGCACTAAATGTAAAATCTTTAGGAGCTAATCCTATTTTATGTACTGTTGTTGGGAATGATAATAATGGTGTTAAGTTTGAGGAATTAATGAAAGAATCTTCTTTATCAACTGAGGGTATGCTTGTTTGTTCGGACAGAAAGACAACTGTAAAAACAAGAGTTATCTCTGAAGGAAAACAACAATTAAGATTAGATGAAGAATACAAACACCCTATTATAATTGAAAAACAATTTTTAAATAATTTTAAAGAGTTATTAAACAACACTGATGTAATAATCCTTCAGGATTACAACAAAGGAGTTTTGACAAAAAAGATTATTTCAGAAGTAATTTTAATTGCAAAAAACAAAGGAATTCCTACAATTGTAGATCCTAAAAACGATAATTTCTTAGAATACAAAGGAGTTGATATTTTTAAACCAAATCTGAAAGAAATAAAAGATGGTATGAAAATTGAGTTTGATGATAAGAATGATTCTGAACTTGAAAAAGCAACTTCTGATTTAAGAAAAAAACTCTCAGCAAAAGGAATTCTTCTTACTTTATCTGAGAGAGGTATTTGTATAAATTCTGAAGAAGGGTTTGTTCACACTCCTGCTTATGGAGGTAGTGTTATTGATGTTTCTGGTGCAGGAGACACTGTAATTTCTGTCGCTTCTCTCCTACTTTCTGAAGGTGTAAATTTCGAAAACATATCAAAAATATCATCTCTCTCTGGAGGTATTGTTTGCCAGAAAGTTGGAGTTGTACCAATCAATAGAGAGGAACTACTTACTGAATCAATAAAAATCTTTTAGTAAAAATGTCTGAAAGTAACAATACAAAAGCTAATTTTGGTATCATGCCAGTTTTTGTAATTGCAATATCTACAATTTTAGGAGCCATTATATTTCTAAAATAAAGAATTAATAAAAGAAGAAAATTGAGTAAAATAAAACCATATAATACAGGGGAAAGTAAGAAAAAACAGGTTGGAAAAATGTTTGATAATATTTCCAAAAATTATGACTTCTTAAATCATTCTCTTTCTTTCGGAATGGATTTTTATTGGAGAAAAAGAGCAATAAAACAATTAACAAATAATCCTAAGAAAATATTAGATGTAGCAACCGGTACTGCAGACTTTGCAATTTCCGCATCTAAAATAAAAGGTGCTAAAATCACTGGAATTGACATTTCTGAAGGAATGATTGAAGTAGGGAAATCAAAAATAAAGAAAGAAGGTTTAGAAGATGTTATAAACCTACAGATTGCAGATTCTGAAGATTTACCTTTTGATGATTTTACATTTGATGCAATTACAGCTGGCTTTGGAGTACGGAATTTCGAAAATCTGGAAAAGGGACTTTATGAAATGTATCGTGTATTAGAAAAAAAAGGAATAGTTGCAATCTTAGAACCATCAAAACCAAAAACTTTTCCTTTAAAACAATTATATAACATCTATTTTCATCATGTTTTACCTATTGTAGGGAAATTAATCTCAAAAGATAATAGCGCTTATACTTACCTTCCAAATTCGGTAGAAGCTTTTCCTAGTGGAAATGATTTTATAAAGCATTTAGAGATAGTTGGATTTAAAAACTGTAAGCACATCCCTTTAACCTTAGGGATTGTAGATTTATATATAGCAATAAAAGAATAAAATAGGCGTTTTGTGTCCGTAAATGAAAAAGATTATCTCATATTTAATATTAATTTTTCTCTGTAATCAAACAGTTTATGCTCAGCTACACCCAGGCCAGAAAAACCTATCTAGATACGATAATAAGAAAATGCATTTCGGATTTACACTAGGAATTAACTCCTTAGATTTTAATATCCAATACAATCCTGATGTTATTTTTCAGGATAGTTTATACGTTTTGCATTCTAATAATCAGAAAGGATTTAATTTAGGAATTGTCTCAAATTTCAGACTAGGAGATTATACTGATTTCAGATTTGTTCCTGCATTAGTTTTTGGTGAAAGACATTTAGTTTACTCTTTTTCTGATTCAAATAATATTATCACTAATGAAAAGAAAGCAATTGAATCTACCTTACTAGATTTTCCTTTTTATCTGAAGTATAAATCAGAAAGGTATAATAACTTTAGATCTTATGTATTAGTTGGTGTAAAATACAGCTTGGATATTGCTTCTCAGAAAGATATTACTGATGAAGGAAATGTTGTTTTAAAACTAAATCCACATGATTTGTTGGGAGAAATTGGGTTTGGAATGGACTTCTATTTGGAGTTCTTTAAGTTCTCTCCACAAATAAAAGTCTCATCAGGTATTTTAAATCTTTTACATAAAGATAATACAGTTTACACATCATCTATCAAAAATTTATACACTAACGGGTGGATGTTGTCTTTTACTTTTGAATAGGATAATTACCTGTAAATTACTGTAATACACCCTCCCTATTTAAGTAAGTCAGAAATACGATATCTACAAATATCTTGTTTTATAATTTATTTCTTTGTAGGTTTGTCGGCAAAACCTAAAAAAACCACTTAATGAAATCCTTAGATTATTTTCTGTATATCGCTATCGGATTAGTCCTTTATGTATTCATTTTAATTATTCTAAGATCTTTAAATGTATGGAGAAAAACAAAATGCAATGATTGTACTAATTGTTGCCCCAACTGTTCCAAACCACTAGAAAGAGTTAAAAGATTAAAGAAAGACTATCTTTGCAATTATTTAACTCTCCAACTTTTTGATTTTAAAAGATATAAATGCATGGATTGTTCATGGGAAGGAAGAAGATGGGAAAGACCTTTTTCGGGTAAATTCTAATTACAGAATTTATTTAAAATAATAGATGTTGATATTGCAACATTTAATGACTCTGCTTTTCCTACTCTATTAATTGTAATTTTGTTTCCAATTATATTCAGTAAATCATCTGATATTCCTTTTGATTCATTTCCAAAAACAATAAAACAATTATTTGGCACTTCAATTGTATCTATATTTTTCCCATCTATTACTGCAGCATAAACTTTAATATGCTTTGGTAGATTGGAAATTAAACTATTTAAATCAGTATAAATAAG
>CABXPN010000063.1 GCA_902514225.1 uncultured Bacteroidota bacterium | reverse complement strand
AAAGTTGGTGCCATTTGCTGAGACTGCAAAAAAATTAGGTAAAAAAGTATATCATCTAAATATAGGTCAGCCTGATATTAAAACCCCTGAATTCGCATTAGAAGCAATTCATAACTTTTCGGATAAGTTAGTAGAATATTCTCATTCTGCAGGATTTGAAAGTTACAGAATTGGACTTTCTAATTATTATCAGAACTTAGGTGTAGATGTAAATCAGGATGATGTTATTGTAACAACAGGAGGTTCTGAAGCACTTTTATTTGCTTTAAATTCTTGTTTAGACAATGGGGATGAAATTATTATTCCGGAACCTTTTTATGCAAATTATAATGGATTTTCTACTTCTGCAGGGGTAAAAGTAAAACCTATTACCACATCAATTGATGATGGATTTGCATTACCTGCAATAGAGGAGTTTGAAAAATTAATTACTCCAAATACAAAAGCAATTCTTATTTGTAATCCTGGAAATCCTACCGGATACTTATACTCAAAAGAGGAACTTGAAACTTTAAGGGATATAGTAATAAAACATGATTTGTTTTTAATTGCAGATGAAGTATATAGAGAGTTTGCTTATGATGGGAATGAGCATTATTCTGTATTAAATATTGAAGGATTAGATCAAAATACTATTGTGATTGATTCTACTTCCAAAAGATATTCTATGTGTGGAATTAGGGTAGGTTGTATTGTTTCTAAGAATAAGGAGTTAATGGCCACTGCAATGAAGTTTGCACAAGCCAGATTATCTCCTCCTACATTTGGGCAGATTGCAGGAGAGGCGGCTCTTAAAACAGATGCTTCTTATTTTACAGAAGTTAGTGCAGAATATGTAAGTAGGAGAGATGTACTGATTGAAGGATTGAATAAAATTGAGGGTGTAGTTTGCCCAAAACCAAAAGGAGCTTTTTATGCAATTGCTCAGCTTCCTGTGGATGATGCAGATAAATTTGCTAGGTGGTTATTAGAAGATTTTGAATTGGATGGAGAAACAATTATGGTAGCTCCTGCAGCAGGATTTTATTCTACACCAAATACAGGGAGTAACCAGGTGCGTATTGCTTATGTTCTTAATAAGGAATCTCTACAGAAAGCAATTGATATTTTAGAAGCTGCACTTAAGGTTTATCCTGGAAGATCACTATAATGGACTTAGATCAACATAAAGAGCTATCACAACTTAAACGAAAGGAGAACAAACAGTTTTTTAATCGTTTAAAAAAGCTAAAACCTAAAGTTTTAGATAAACTTATTCATCCTTTACATGATGAGGTTCTTTCTTGTACCGATTGCCTGAAATGCGCAAATTGTTGCAGTACTACCGGTCCGCTTTTTACAGATAAGGACATTAGTAGAATTGCAAAGCACTTACGAATAAAACCATCCGAATTTGTAGAAAAAAATTTACGAATAGATGAGGATAGGGATTATGTACTGCAATCGGTTCCTTGTACTTTCTTAGGTATGGATAACTATTGTTCTATTTATGAAGTTCGACCTAAAGCTTGTAGAGAGTTTCCACATACAGATAGAATAAAACAACACCAATTATTAGGAATAACAGAAAAGAATGTGGAAGTTTGTCCAGCTGTATTCAATATTATTGAAAAATTAAAACAAAATATAAAAGAAATAAGATTATGATTAAGAATTTATTTTATACATTTTTTTTAATGTTAACTTCAACTATAAGTTACGCTTCTTTTCCAGTTGTTAGTGAGAATATAGTAATTGAATAAGGTATTAATTTTGTTAATACAACAAATGTTGATCCATTTAATTAATACTTTAGGATGGATTGCTTTAGGTTGTCTGGCATTAGGAGGTGTTTTGATGGTTTTACAATCTATACTTGCTCCTGGTGCTTATATTGGAGGATATATCCTTCTTGGCATGATGATGGGTGGCGTTGGTGTACTATTAGGTCTTATCTGGCTTTTCTCAAGATTTAAATGGGGCCGAAAGTATTGGTGGGTTTTACTATTAGGTTTATTTCTTATACAGATTATCTCAGATCAAAGCAATATGCCTATTTTACATGAATAGCTTAATTATAAATAAGATAATTTTTCCTAATTTTTTGAAATTCCTCTAGTCCAAATCTCCAAGTTTTTTTAATTTCTTTTTGGGTTTTCCCTTCAATTATTTGCAATCTTAACTTATCTGTTCCGGCTAGTTTATCAAAAAAGTTAGTAAAGAATTTTTCTTTATTATCAGAATTATTATAACAGAAAATAAGCCAATTTAGGTTTATGTCAGTTAGGTAGTTTTCCTGAAATCTTAAATCTACTCCAAAGCATTCTGTGTTTTTATGTTTCGGATTCTTGCTGCCTGCTCCACTTTTAGGAGTAAAAGAATACGAACTTTCTAAATATGGTGCACCAAAATGTTGAAAGGGAAAATCGGTTCCTCTACCAATACTTACGGTTGTTCCTTCAAACAAACAAAGAGAAGGGTACAAATTTACAGATCTGGCATTTGGTAGGTTTGGTGAGGGTTTTATAGGTAAGTCATAACTACTTTGGTGTGTGTAGTTTTCCATTCCTATTACGGTCAAATCACATTTTGTAGAAATCCAATTTTCTCCATTTATCATCTTAGCATATTCTCCAATAGTCATTCCGTGTACAATTGGTATGGGGTGCATCCCAACAAAACTTTCAAAACCTTCCGCTCTTATGGGACCATCTACATAATGTCCATTTGGATTGGGTCTGTCGAGTATTATTACTTTTATGTTGTTTTCCCCGGCAGCTTCCATTACATAATGTAGGGTAGAGATGTAAGTGTAAAATCTGGCTCCTACATCTTGTATGTCAAAAAGTATTATGTCTATTCCTTGTAGTTGCTGGGGGGTTGGTTTTTTGTTTTTTCCGTAAAGAGAAATAATTTGTATTCCTGTTTTTACATCTATTCCATCTTCTATTTTTGCTCCTGCATCTGCTGTTCCTCTAAATCCGTGTTCTGGTGAAAATACTTTTACAATATTTACTTTTCTGCTGAGCAAACTATCTGCCAAATGTGTATTTTTTATCATGGAACTCTGATTTCCTACTATAGCTACTTTTTGTTGTTGAAGTATAGGAATATAGATGTTTGTTCTTTCTGCTGCAACTTTTATTTGTGAGGTACTGAAAACCGAAAGTAATAAACTGAATAAGAGGAATATTTGTTTTATTTTAGCCATTGTTAAATGAATGTAGAATATTTTATATCGAAACGAATTGTTACTGCAAAGGAAAACAAAA
>CABXPN010000062.1 GCA_902514225.1 uncultured Bacteroidota bacterium | reverse complement strand
TTTCATTAATATTTATTATTAAAAGTGAAGGTCAATGTTTTAATCTAACTTATTCAAGCTGTGTTACTCTTAGTTCTACTACAACTACAACAATAACAGCCAATGGTGTGTCAGGTGATTTGAGGTGGAGAGTCTATGAGCCAGGGCAATATCCAGGTTCAATTTATACTCAAACATATTGGCCGTCTGCTACAGAAACTTTTGATATTCCAGGTATTTGGACTATTGAAGCTGAACCTCTAGACGCAGGTCCTTGTCAAAATATTGTAGAAACTTTTACTATTGAGGTCTTTCCTGCGGGTCAAAACTTTACTATTCAAAATACAACACTAAACGGGTTATGCCAAAATCAAATAATTGATCTTACAGATCTAAGCATAACAAATGTTTCAAATATTACCTCTAATCCATTAACTTATTCGTATCAAGTAAGTCCATTGGGTCCACCTATACCTAACTATAATAATTACCAAGTGCCAGCAGGAACTACGGTGATTGATGTAACTGTAACAGACGGGACAGGATGTACCGATAACGGACAAATAACAATAGACAACGCAATAGCAAATTCAATTGTAGCTCCTACATATACTATACAAGATCTTGATTCAAATCTAAACATACTAAATTCTTGTAGGAGTGACACTATTATATTTGATATTACTAGTTGGGATTCTTCTTATACTTATGAGTGGGTTATTGATGGAGGAACGCCAATACCTGTAAATCTAGGAACACCTAATATTGAAGTTATAGATGGGACTTTGTATGCAAGCTCTGGAGTTATTCCTATAACATTATTGGTAACTAGTGGACCTTGTACTATTCCATTTAATGATCAAATTATAGTTGCTGGACTTGGATTAATAAGTCAGGTTGGTATGGGTCAAGATATTGTACCTTTATGTGTTTTTGATTCAACTATTGGAGCGATTAATGAACCTTCAATCTTTTGGCCTAAAATAGATGGAATGAATATTACATCAATGGGGCCTGGAGACACTATTTTCTGGGACATTTATTGTCTTGACAACCCTATATCTGTACCTCCATTGCCTGGAGATATACATAGTGTAAGGTGGTTATACGACACTTTAGCAAATTTAATACAAGATGATCCAACAAATACTAATGATTCTATAGCAGGTTTTGAATATTTTTGGACAGAAAATTCTTGTGATTGCATAAGTGAAAGCTACTGGATTAAGGGAGTTATCAAAACAGCATGCGGACAGGAAGAAGAATTTAATATTCCCAAAAAAGTCGCTGATCCAGTAGACGCAGGTTTTATATTACCAGGACCTCTATGTATTGATGAACCAGGAACATTTACAAACGATTCCGAATCAGGATGTGATGGTAGTACAATTGATGCTAATGAACAAATGCTGTATTATGAATGGAACTTTGGTAATTGCATTGTGGAGTCAGATTCTGTTATAGATCCTGGTAATTCTAATGCTGATCCATTTCCAGATTATCCTTATGCGTATCCACAAGCAGGTATCTATACAGTAACTCTGTCTTCAATTTCATATTGTGGGACAACAGATACTTTTAATACAGTTACAGTTAACCAAAGACCAAATGCTAGTATTTCTGGAAACAATGTTTGTTTTGATCAAACTACTGAGTTTAACGCAATAGTATCTGCAAAAGCAGCAAGTACAAGAATAGAAATATGCTACGATCAAAATGGTAATGTGGATACTATGTTTACTGTGCAAGTACCAGCTGGAGGAACACCAAATATTTTTTCTTGGAGTATGACACATGGACTTGAGGGTGAGTATCAAAATGGAACTTCCCCTTCAGACTTAAATCCAGATTTCAAATTTTATACTTGCGGAACCCATACGGTATCATTTACTGTAACAGATGATAATACATGTGATACCACAGTATATGTTACTGTAGAAGTGTATGATCTACCAGATCCGTCATTAAGTAACACTACATCAACATCTGTTTGCTCAGGAGATTGTACAGAAATTCATGACAATTCTGCTTCAGGTAGCACGCCAGGATGTTTTGGACATCCACTACAAGATTGGGAAATTGAGATTATTGAACAATTTGGAAATAATAATTCTGTGTTTAATCAAACATATTCACCATTCCCTAATGGAGGGATTTGTGAAACACTTACCCCTCCTTGTGACCCAAATTCTAGCATTCTAAGTTATGATTATCAAATTATATTGACTGTAACAGATAGTTATGGATGTACAGATTTCACATCACAAAATACAACTGTAGTATGTCAACCAGAAGCAGAATTTACATGGGATGATGTTTGTGTGGGTCAGCCTGATAATGGATTGGTACAATTTAGTAATACTTCTACTCTACAGAGTAGTACAACTACTTGGTTATGGAATTTTGATGATGGAAGTCCTAATTCTACCTTAGGGACTCCTCCTCCACATGATTACTCTACTACATTAGGAGCCGGAATTTATGATGTAACGTTAAACTTAATTGATGGAAATTGCGTGGATGATGTAATGCATCAAATTGAAGTCTTTGAGAATCCGACACTCTCAATTCAATCAACCAATCCATCATGTTTTAATTGGACAGATGGAGAAGCTGAAGCTTTTCCATTACCTTTACCAGGGAGCCCTATACCAACCTATTCTTATGTATGGGAAAATAATGGGGGATCTCAAGTTTCTTTTTCTAATCCTACAGGAACAATATTGCCAAACGGAACATATACATGTACTATTACAGATCATAATGGATGTGAAGCAGAAGCAATAACTACTCTTACTGATCCACCACAGCCAATTGCAAATATTACGGTTCCTAGCTCTACAATATGCGAATTAGATGCAACAGGGAATCTTAATACATATGTGTTAAATGGAAATGGAATATTCCCATATGGATTTAATTGGGATGATGGTGGTGCTGGAGGAAGTTTTAATCCTCCTACTGGATCACAAAATCCAATTTACACCCCTCCAAGTCCTCCGCCTACAACACCTATAACTTTAACTTTCACAGCTAATGGAAACCCTTCTGTACCATGTCCTCCTGGTGAAGATGATATAACTCTTACTATTATTCGCGCTCCTATAGCAGATGCAGGAATAGGAGGGTCAATATGTGAAGGAGGAACATACACACTAGATGGAGAAGCAACTAATGACATTGGAATTAGTTGGGATGACGCTGGAGTTGGGGGAACTTTTAACCCTCCTAGTTCAGAAGATCCAACCTATACTCCTCCTGCTGGATTCACCGGTAATATAACTATAACTTTAACAGTTTATGGAATGACTCCA
>CABXPN010000061.1 GCA_902514225.1 uncultured Bacteroidota bacterium | reverse complement strand
ACTTTTTTGTGCATGCCATCTCTAGGTGGGTCAGTAATTATTACATCAGGTGTTCCATTTTTTGCAATAAATTCATCTGTAAATATCTCTTTCATATCACCTGTGTAGAAAGTGCAGTTTTCAATATTGTTGCGTTCTGTATTTTTATAAGCTGCTTTTATTCCTTCTTCTACAGAGTCGATACCAACAACTTTTTTTGCAGATGTAGCAACATATTGTGCAATGGTTCCTGTTCCTGTGTAAAGGTCATAAACTAAATCATCAGAGGTGATATTTGCTAATTCTTTAGTTTTTCGGTAAAGTATTTTTGCTTGCTCACTATTTGTTTGGAAAAAGGATTTAGCCCCAATTTTAAAATAAAGTCCGTCCATTTCTTCCATTATATGATCTTTTCCATTGTAGCAAATAACCTCTTGGTCGTACATGGTATTGTTCGCTTTTTTGTTGATGATGTAGAGTAGAGAAGTGATTTCAGGGAAAGAAGTTTTTATGTGTTCCATCAAAAGATTGATGTTCTTTTCGTCTTTTTCATAAAACTGAACTAAAACCATCAAGTCGTTTGTGGATGAAGTACGAATCATTAAATTTCTCAATAACCCTTCCTGATTTATAATATCAAAATAAGTAAGTCTTTTTTCATCTGCAAATCGTTTTACGGATAATCTGATAGAGTTTGAAGGCTCTTTTTGTAAGTGGCAATTATTAAGGTTTATTACCTTATCAAACATTCCCGGAACATGAAATCCGCAAGCATCTTTTTCTAGTATATCTGCTTCCGATTGTACTTCCTCAGTAGTTAACCATCTTTTGTTGGAGAAGGTAAACTCCATTTTGTTTCTGTAGAAATACTTGTTTTCACTTCCAATAATTCCAGAATGGGAAGGTAAATCTATTCCTCCAATTCTCTTTAGGTTGTTTAGCACTTCATTTTGTTTAAAGTCCAACTGAGACTGATATTTCATGTTTTGCCATTTACAACCTCCACAAGTTCCAAAGTGCTCACATTTTGGTTCTGTTCTCTTTTCTGAATAAGTATGGATTTTCTCTATTCTTGCTTCCCAGAATTTCTTTCTTCTTTTAAAAACTACAATATCGCAAATATCACCAGGAACGCCTCCTTGTACAAATATGGCTCTACCATCATGTTTTGCTACCGATTTCCCTTTGCTGGCAGTATCAATTATCTCAATATTTTCTATTAGAATTGGCTCTTTTCTTTTTTGTCTTCCCATTTTGCAAAAATATAGATTTACTAATTAATTCTACTATATTTGCACTCCCTAAAATTTAAGAAATGAAATCATCAGCAGAATATATATCATTAGAAGATAAGTATGGAGCACACAATTACCATCCATTACCAGTAGTTTTGGCAAAAGGAGAAGGAGTATTTGTGTGGGATGTAGAAGGGAAAAAATATTATGATTTTTTATCTTCATATTCTGCTGTAAATCAGGGGCATTGCCATCCGAGAATTGTAAGTGCTTTAAAGGAGCAGGCAGATGTTTTAACCCTTACTTCTCGTGCATTCCATAATGATACTTTAGGAGATTATGAAAAGTACATAACCAACTATTTTGGTTTTGATAAAGTACTACCTATGAATACTGGTGCTGAGGCTGTAGAAACAGCATTAAAACTATGCAGAAAGTGGTCTTATCAGCAAAAAGGTTTAGCAGCAGATACAGCAAAAATTATCGTTTGTGATGGGAACTTTCATGGGCGTACAACTACTATTATTTCTTTCAGTAACGACCCAGATGCAAGGAAAGAATTTGGTCCTTACACCCCAGGCTTTGTAAATATACCTTATAACGATTTGGATGCTTTAAAAGAAGCCTTAAAAGATGAAACAATAGCAGGGTTTATGGTAGAACCTATACAGGGTGAGGCAGGAGTATTTGTTCCGGATGAAGGATATTTGAAAGGTGCTAAGGAACTATGTAAAGAAGCGGGGGTTTTATTTATTGCAGATGAAGTACAAACAGGAATTGCCCGTACCGGAAAACTTTTGGCAGTTGATCATGAGGATGTAAAAGCAGATATTTTAATTTTAGGAAAAGCAATTTCAGGGGGTGTGTTTCCAGTTTCTGCAGTACTAGCAGATGATGAAATTATGATGTGTATAAAACCAGGAGAACACGGTTCTACTTTTGGAGGAAATCCGCTAGCAAATAAAGTAGCTGTTGCAGCATTAGAAGTTGTAAAAGAAGAAAAATTATCAGAAAATGCAGATCGTTTAGGGAAAATACTAAGAAGTGAGTTAGCCAATTTTGAGAACGATATGATTACTTTGGTAAGAGGAAAAGGACTCTTAAATGCAATTGTAATAAAACCTAAAAACGGAAAAGAAGCTTGGGATGTTTGTTTGAAGTTGAGAGATAACGGATTGTTAGCCAAACCAACTCATGGTGATATTATTCGTTTTGCTCCTCCACTAGTAATAACTGAACAACAATTAATTGAATGTGTAGAAATTATTAAGAAAACAATTCGTTCTTTTTAGTTTTTTACTCTTTTTCCATGGAAATAATCAATTTTTGATATAACAGACATATAGTAATCTTTTAGATTATTATTCGTTATCAATAAAGTTTTGTATTTTTGTTGCATATTATATATGAAAGTCATAAAAAATATTAGTGTTGTATTGATATCTGTGCTTGTTATGTTCTTAACTATGGGAACATATATTTCAAAAATGCAGTGTTCTAAAGGTCAATCTATTTTCTTCGGACAAGAAGTTCCGAATTGTAAAATAGATAAGAAGATTTCTTGTAATAACGACATGGAAAAGATATCTTGTTGTAAGAAGAAAGAAATAGAAGAGTCCTGTTGTCCAACAACAGATGGTTGTGAGAAAGAGACTGAACTATTACAATTTACTTTTGAAACAATAGTTTTAAAAAAACAAACACTTCCAGATTGTAAAGAGATTTCTCTTTTTGAAATAATACAGAATAATATATTCGAATTATCAATACATGATAATTTCATTACCCATTATAAGGCAGAATCACCACCTCTACTGACAAAACCCATATTACCAGAGATACAATCTTTTCTTTTATAGTTTTATTAGTGTATACAGAAAAATTCTGTAGCATATGATTTAATCAAAAAAACAAAATAAAATGAAAAGAATAATTTTAGTTTCAATGTTGCTTATTGCAACAATAAATATAAGAGCACAACAAATAAAGGGTAAGGTAGTAGAGATTGTTGGTGAAGAAGAAATTCCACTTCCGGGAGCAAATGTAGTTTGGGAAGGAACAAACACAGGTACTACATCTAATTCTGAAGGTTTTTACCTTATTGATGATCCAGAAAGTTATCCGGCAACTTT
>CABXPN010000060.1 GCA_902514225.1 uncultured Bacteroidota bacterium | reverse complement strand
AAAAAATACCTGTAACAGATTGTAACATAAGAAAATGGGCGTATATCAAGGAGGAAGAAAAGACAGAAGCAATAACAATTTCTCTCAAAAGTCCAAAGAATAAAGAAGCTTACATTTATGTTTATGAACAAGTAGATTATAGATCTTTGTCTGCTGATAGAGTAAATGACCCAAAAGGAGTAGATGAATTGTCTCCTGAAGATTTCAGAGAGAAGTATGTAATTAGAGATTCTATAATGATTTATCCAAACACTCTTGATTTTCAAGGAGATTATGTTTACTCTCATGAAGAAACAGAGGCGGAATATAATTTTACTCATGAAGCTTATGATGAATACCCAGTGATTGGTATTGATTGGAATCAGGCAAATGCATTTTGTCATTGGAGAACTCATATATTGAATCAGTTTTTAGCGTCTCATAACGAACCTTTAATGCCAGATTTTAGATTGCCAACTGAAACAGAGTGGGAATATGCGGCTAGAGGTGGTTTAGACCAATCTCCATATCCTTGGGGAGGACCTTCTACAAGAAATGCTAGAGGATGTTTCCTTGCTAACTTTAAACCAATGAGAGGTAATTATTCTGCAGATGGTGGACATAAAGCAATTAAAGTTCAACAATATAACCCTAATAATTATGGTTTATATGATATGGCTGGAAATGTTGCAGAGTGGACTTCAACGGTTTTTGATGAAACTTCGGGTTCTTATACAAATGACATGGATGGTGACAACTCTAATTTAGGAGGTAACTTTAATATAGATGGAGAAAACGGACCAATTCAAAGAAAAGTAATTAGAGGTGGATCTTGGAAAGATGTAGCTTACTTTGTACAAACATCAACAAGAACTTACGAATATGCAAATGAATCCTCTTCCTATATAGGTTTCAGATGTGTGATGGACTTCTTAGGTAGAGATTTAAAAGACTTTAAATAGAATTTAATTAATAACTAAACAACAAAAAAACAAATAAAATGGGATTAGGAAATATTACAGAAGCAAAATGGTACAAAGCAATGATGCCAAAATTATATGGATGGGGTGCTGCATTAGTGATTATTGGTGCTTTATTTAAAATCCAACACTGGCCAAATGCTGGTTTGTTTTTAATTATTGGGCTTGGAACAGAAGCAATTATTTTCTTTTTCTCAGCTTTTGAGAAAGTTCATGAGGAACCAGATTGGTCTGTAGTTTACCCTGAATTAGGTTACATGAATGATCCTTCTGGTGAAAAACCACAATCTCCTGCCCAGCAATTAGATAGTGCTTTAGAAAAAGCTAAAATTGATAACGCTCTTATTGAAAGTTTAAATGAAGGATTAAGGTCTTTTGGAGAAGCTTCTACGAAACTTAATGAGACTATTTCTGCAGCTTCAGGAATGTCAGAGTATAATTCTCAAATTCAGGAAGGAGTAAAAAACATGAATGCTTTAAATTCTTTATATGAATTGCAATTACAAGCTTCAAACCAACAAATGGAAGCGACTACTATGTTTTTGCAAAATTTACAGTCTTCAGTAGAAGATTCAAAAAAATTCCAAGAACAAGTTTCTCAACTTGCTGTTAATCTTGAACAAATGAACAAAGTATATGGAAATATGCTTACTGCAATGAACCCAAATAAATAATTATAAATTACTAACTAATTAACATAAAATAATATGGCAGGAGGTAATTTATCCCCAAGACAGAAAATGATTAACATGATGTATTTAGTGCTTACTGCATTACTTGCGTTAAATGTATCAAAAGAGGTTTTAAACTCTTTCTTTGAAGTTAATTTAGGTATTGTAAAAACTACTGAAAGTTTAGATGAGAAAAGTAATTCTACATATACAGCATTAGATAATTTTAATAATAAAGCTAAATCTGCTCCATATATTACTCTTGTAAGTCAAGTAGAACCAAAAGCAAACTTCATTACAGATTACATACAAGAGATGAAATATGATCTTGTTTTTATGGCTGATAGAGGAAAAGTTTATCTAGATTTCTATGAAGATGGAAATGATGAAGAAAATATAAAAAATTTAGTTGAAGATAAGAAATTTGATGAAATAGATAAAACAAAAAAAATAGCATTTTTAAATGCTAAAGATAATAGAGAATCATCAGGTCACCTGTTTAATCCTGAAAATCGATCAGATTTTTATAATGAAGATGGTTTAGGAAGGGCTTCAATTCTAAAAAACCACATCTCAGAGTTTAAAACCTTTTTACTAGATATTCTTAACCAAGCAGAAAATTCAGGATTAATTGTACCAGGATCTTCATCTCAATTGATATCTGAAATAAATAATATTTTAGATATTAAAGATGGAAAAGAGTATGGAAAGAAAGGGGAAAAAGTTACTTGGGAAATATATAATTTTTATGATATGCCGGCAGTTGGAGCTTTAACAATATTATCAAAGTGGCAAGCAGATATGAAAAATATAGAAGCAGAAGTTGTTTCTTTTATTGCTAGTAGCGTTAGTGCTTCAGATTTAAAGTTTACATCCGCTATGGCTACAACTATTCCATCATCAACTTTTGTTATTTCTGGAGATGAATTTTCTTCAAAAATATTCTTAACGGCTTATGATGAAACTGCAAAACCTCAGATTTATATAGGAGATTACGAAATTTTAGCTGATAGTACATTTAAAAGCAATGCAGATCCTTTAGATATTGTTAATGGACAAGGTATTTATACAGTTAAAACAAGAGGTACTGGTCCTAAATCGTATAAAGGATTTATTAAAATACCTCAAGAGAATGAAGATAAATACTATCCTTTTGAGGGTGAATATACAGTTGCAAAATCAACAACTGTAGTTTCTCCAGATTATATGACAGCTATGTTTAAAGGAACTGAAAACCCTGTAAGTATTTCAGTACCTGGTTATGACTCCAGAGATTTGACAGTAAGATTTGATGCTGGATCAATTAAAGGTAGTAAAGGAAAATATATAGCTACTCCAAAAGCTGGAGGGGGTAGTAAAGGCGTTGTTAGTGTTTACGGACCTAACTCAAAAGGTAAAAAAGTGAAACTAGGTTCTGTTGAATTTGATTTATACGATATTCCAGCTCCTTTAATCTATCTGCCTGTAAGTGGTGATAAGGTTAGTACTGCTGATATTATTAATGCTGGAGGTTTAAGATATAAGAAAGAAGGTATGTTGAAAATGTTTAAAGGTATTAAGTATAGCATTAAAAGTTTTGATGTGATTGTACAGAGTGGATCAACAGGTGGTAGTCAAGACGCTAAAGCAGTTAAAACTTTACAAACAGGTAAAGCAAGAAAGATAGTCAGTAGTTTGTCATCTGGTGATTATGTTCTTATTAAAAATATAAAGTTTAAAGTTAATGGTAAAACAAGAACTTATAAAAATGAAATTGGAAAACAAATAAAATAATGATTATGAAAAAAATTAGTTTAATAATATTATTAATTAGCCCTGTTCTTATTTTTGGGCAAGTTATTTCTGATTCTTTACAAAAAGCCCCAGACTATGTTCAAGATGGAGCTTTTACAAAAGATCATAAC
>CABXPN010000059.1 GCA_902514225.1 uncultured Bacteroidota bacterium | reverse complement strand
ACCTAGTTCTTTTATAGTTCTCTCCGCTAATGCAAAAGATTTTAAAACGGCTTTCTCGTTCTCTAAATTAGTTTTAACTGAGAACATTTCCATTCCTTCAATTATGTTTTCCACCCCTAACTGAGAGTTACTGTCATCTCTTATTTCTATAGTAGAAGAAACACTATAAATTGGTCTAGTATATCTGTTATATAAAAAAGCCATAAATAAAAAAATTACTATTGAAAGAATAAAATAATACCAATAAGAAGTAAACCTTAAAATAAGAGATCTAGTATCAATTGTTTCCTCATCTTTTTTATCTATGTTATTTTCAAATTCTGACATATTATTCTGTAATTTTTAGATATACATTAACTAAAACAGCAACTGTAGTTAAAGAAGATAATAATAATTGTGATTGTGATTTTCTTAATCCTCTGTATCGTAGAGGTTCTACATAAAGTAAGTCGTTATTTCTGAGGTAATAAAAGTCTGAATTCATAACTGACTGTTGAGTTAGATCAATCTTATGTACCGTTTTTTTATTGTTCTGAGTTCTGATAAGTTTAACCTTTGTTAAATCCCCATAATCTGTAATTCCACCAGATATAGCAACAGCTTCAAATATTGAGATATTATCTTTATAAATAGGGTATGTGTTTGGTCTGTAAATTTCACCTAAAACTGTAATGTTAAAATTTCCTAATTTACAAATTACAGTTGCATCTTTCAGATATTCACTTACCTTTTCTTCAATTGACTCTTTAGCTTGGTTAATTGTTTGGTTTAAAACATATACCTCTCCAATATATGGTATCTCTATAATTCCTTCCTGATTTATTGTAAAACCGTTTAAATAAATATTTGCAGATGTAAGAGATGCGTTTGCTGAATTTACATTATTTTCAACGTTAAAAAAGTTCGTTGTTTCCTCATCAAAACTAAGTACCTTTACTATTAGTACATCTCCTATTTCAAGTGAATGTTTTGGGGGTGTTGGACTAACATTCCATTCATTTTGATCGCTATCATTCAAGATAGTTATTTTACTAATTGAAGTACACGAAAACAAAATAGAGATCAGTAAAATGAAAACTATATTTCGGGAGTTTATGTTTTTCATAGGTTTTTTAATTAGATTGCAAATATACAAAAAAGGAATAAGACTTTTTACAGATTAAAAATTACGAATCTCGTTAAATACCCTTGAAGATGGAAATCCAACAACATTATTATAGGATCCTTCTATTTTCTCAACTGCAATATAACCAATCCACTCCTGAATACCATAACTCCCTGCTTTGTCGAATGGATTGTAATTTTCAATGTAAAAGTTAATCATTTCATCAGATAATTCATAAAAAGTTACATTAGTTCTCTCAGAAAAAACTTTTATTTTCTCAGTTGACAACAAACAAACAGAAGTAATTACTTTATGTGTCTTTCCTGAAAGAGATTGCAACATTTCTTTAGCCTCTTTTTCGTTTTTTGGCTTATTTAAAATCTCCCCATCATTAAGTACAATTGTATCAGAGGTAATTAACAATTCATCTTCTCTCAACTCATTCCTTAAATTGTTAGCTTTCTGAATTGTAAGAAACTCGGAAACTTCTTCTTTTTTTAAGTTTTCTGGATATAGTTCTTCTTTATCTGATACTCTCACCTCAAATTCAAGTCCCATTTGAGTTAATATTTCTTTTCTTCTTGGGGAGTTAGACCCTAATATGATATTGTAATTTGTTGTTTTCATGGAGTAATATAAAGCAAAAGAAGAAGAAGAAGAAATAATATTCCTAAAATCATAATGACTTTTAACAAAGCACTTGTAAATCTAAAATCTTTTTTGTTTTTAGAAACGATAACCTTATAAATAGAATAAACTATTAGCAAATTAATTATAATATTGTATACAGTCAATATTTCGTAATCATGCCATAATAAGGTCCAGGAAATGTAAAGAAACAGAGTGATAAATAAGATAAGTATAACTATAAACTTTGTTTTATTTAAACTTAAAGAAGATGCTATGTTTTTTGAATTCACTATTTTATCTCCCTCTAAATCTTCTAAATCTTTTATAATTTCTCTTACAAAAGTTAATAAGAACGCAAATAAAATAAAAAGTATTTGATTATAAAGAAAGAACAAAAAAGAAGAATTTAAACAATTTATCAATAAAACATTAAAAACACTTAAAGAAGTTAGTGTTGCAATTATAAAGTTCCCTAGAATAAATTTATGTTTATAAACTTTAGAATACCATCTTAAAATAAAAATGGAAGATAGTATAATAATAAATAATATTAAATGACAACTAAAAGGTGAGTTTGAAAGTACAATGAGTTTATCACATTCATAAGGAAAGTAATTATAAAGTGAAAATAAGTAACAAGAAAGTAGAACCGCTATTACATTAAAAGAATAATACCAAAATATAGCTTGTCTGGCAGGAATTTTATTTCCAATAATTACTTCTTCTTTATTTATCTTGTCTAATTCTACATCAAATATATCGTTAATAATATAACCTGCTGCAGTTATTAAAAATGTAATAGATAAGAGTAAATATAGTTTTATATCTCCAAAGTTTTCATAAGAGAAGTAATAAAACAAAACTTGTGCCAACAACAATATAATTAAGTTTTGTATTCTGATTAACTTTAAGAAAAAAATAAGGTTATTCATCCAAATTATTATTAATAATATGATTAGTTATTTTCGAATAAATTATTTGCAAATCAGATTTTCCTTCCAACAAATTTAAATGTTTTTCTATCGTATTATAATCTTCTCTTTTTGCTGGTCCTGTCTGAACTTCTGAGGGAGAACTATCTTTAATTTTATTAAAAGTATGTTCAATTAATGGTTTTAATAAATTAAAATCTAAATCAGATTTCTTTAAAACACTTTCTGATATTGAAAGTATATGATTTGTAAAATTACATGCAAAAACAGCTGCAATATGTAATTGTTGTCTTTGTTCAGAATTTATAAAACTAATATGATCAGAGATTTTACTTGCAAGTTCTTTCAGATTATCACTAAACTCAGATGACTTTGATTCAATACAAATAGGAGTAATAGAAAAATCAACTTCTAATTCCTTATTAAAAGATTGCAAAGGATAAAATACGCCATAATTACTAAAGTCTTCTAAAACATCTAAATCAACACTTCCGGATGTATGTACAATATTGATGTTTTTATCTTTAATCTTAGAAATAACTTCCGATATTACATCATCTTTTACAGAAACTATAAGTAAATCTGTGCTAGACAAATTATTTAAATCAGTAATATAATTACATTTTAATTTTTCTGACAACAGTACAGCAGACTTAGTAGTTTTACTCCAGATTTCAACAATATTTATTCCTTTATCTTGTAAAGAAATAGATAAATGAGTAGCTACATTTCCAGATCCAATAAAAGTGATATTCTTTATTTTCATAAATAAGATATATGATATAGTTATTCGGAAACAAAATTATAGTTTTGCAGAAACAATCTAACTATGATTAACAAAATTATTAATTATTTATCCACTATGAAGTTTGCAACTATAATGTTATTGATTTTTGCATTCTCAATTGGATACGCTACATTTATTGAAAATGATTTTGGAGCAGTTTCTGCACAAGCACTTATTTATAAAAGTTGGTGGTTAGAATCAATTATTTTATTAATAGGATTAAGTTTAA
>CABXPN010000058.1 GCA_902514225.1 uncultured Bacteroidota bacterium | reverse complement strand
CATAGTTATTTGCTAATGGGTCTGTACATCCATCAGGATAAGTACAACTACCATCATCAAAATCTGCTAATGGATCGTAGTTACATGAACTAGCATCCGTACAACCTAATACAACATTACCAATATTTATTGTAGTATCAATAGAACATCCAACAGCATCAGTTACTGTTACTGTATATATTCCCGAACAAAGATTTAAAATATAAGATTGCGTTGAACCTGTACTCCATAAATATGTAACAGGAAGATAAGATGTTTGTACCATAGAAGTAGATGCCCATCCATCACATGAAGAAGAGGTGCTTGGAGATCCTTGGATAATTGAATAAGATAAATCACATTGGAAGCAACTACCATCATCACATGAAGCTAATGGGTTATAGTTTACTGCCAATGAATCTGTACATCCAAATAAACCAGAACATGATCCATCATCACAAGTTGCTAGAGAATCATAATTACATGATGTAGGATCTGTACATCCACTAATATAACCACAAGAACCATCATCACAAGTTGCTAGAGAATCATAATTACATGAGATAGGATCTGTACATCCAAATAAACCAGAACATGATCCATCATCACAAGTTGCTAGAGAATCATAATTACATGATGTAGGATCTGTACATCCACTAATATAACCACAAGAACCATCATCACAAAGAGCTTCAGAATCATAATTGCAAGCCATTGGATCTGTACATCCATCAGGTAATTGACAGGAACCATCATCAGTAGTTGCGTAAGAATTATAATTACAAGCTATTGGATCCATACAACCTAGCCCTGAACAACTTCCGCTAAATGTATTAGAATAATTAATATTATTAGACCAATAAGTGTACATATAAAATGGATCATCTACATTTGTACAGTATAGGTTTGGGTTATTATTAGCATTGAATTGCGTAAGGTTTATATTATTCCCATTTTGTACATCCAGACTTGAGAGATTATTATCAAAACACCATAAATTAGTTAAATTAGTATGAATGCTTAAATCAAGACTTGTTAAATTATTAAAAGGACACCACAATCCTGTTAAAGAAAGGTTATTGTTTAGGTCAAGACTTGTAATACTATTACCATAACAGGCTAATTCAATTAAAGAAGTATTATAACTTACATCAAGGCTTGTAAGGTAATTAGCTCCACAATCAAGATGAGTTAAAGTAGTATTTTGACTTACATCAAGGCTTGTTATGTTATTCCACTGACAATCTAGATGAGTTAAATTAGTTAAGTTACTCACATCAATACTAGTAATTTGATTGTCATTACAATACAAGCGCACCAAAGAAGAAAAATCTTCAATCCCAGTTAAATCTAAAATACTCTCGAAAGTCACATCTAAAATGGTTATTGTATTTATATTTGATGTAAGTACAGAGTCATCTAAAGGTAGATTATCATAACCTAATGCGATTAGTTTTAGTTCAAAATTATTATCCGGGACATACGTCATCTGATAAGCACATGAACCATCATTACAAGTAGATGATGAGTCATAATTTAATGCAGTTGAGTCAGTACAACCATCAGGTAACATACATGAACCGTCATCAGTATCTGCTAATGGATCATAGTTGCATGCTGTAGGGTCAGTACATCCATACACTGGAGGATTCTGACATATATTAGTATGCTGTCCAATATCTAGCCAGTCTTCATTAGATAAAACTGTCCATTCAGAATTTAGTGAATCTGTTCCAGCTGAGATTGTCCAATTTGTATTACCAATATTTATATCACACTTTCTAATTAAAACATGATCCTTTGTTGCTTCACTTACTCCTGCAACATCCCAACCAGATCCTGGATCTCCATTAAAATCTCCAAGAAAATCAAGAATAACATATTCATTTCCTGGCAAAACAGGACTTAAAGGTTTTCCACCATAAACTAAAGCAAAACCATCATCCCCATTACTCAATGCTGAATATGTCATATCTGCTTGATCTAAAATAACAGAATCAGATGATGGATGAGCTACAATATAAACATCATTTGCTAAAATAACAGCAGCAGAATCAAAATCTACCCAGTACTCATAAACACCAACAGTTGTTGGGGCGTTTGAAACTCTTGTAAGAGCATAAGAAGATAAATCAACTGGATTAGATGTAGAATTATAAATCTCTATATATTTATTATTTGAACTTCCTTCACCATACTCTGAGAAAAATAAATCTATTTTATCCACAAGAAAAACACAACTACCATCATCTATAGTTGCAGTGGAATCAAAATTCATTGCACTAGTATTCATACATCCAAAAATAGGTGTTATACAACTACCATCATTATAACATGCTGATGGATCATAATTATATGCTACTGGATCAGTACATCCACTTTGAAAACAACAACTCCCATCATCTGAATTTGCAGTTACATCATAATTAAATGCTATTGAATCAGTACAACCATAAACAACTAACACGCAAGATCCATCATCAATTGATGCTAGAGGATCATAATTTAATGCTGAAGAATCAGTACAACCATAAACAGTAGTAGATTGACATGGGGATGTATGTTGATCAATATCTGACCAATCATTCTGAGGTAATACCTCCCATTCAGAATTCAGAGCATCAGTTCCAGCTGATAAACTCCAATTTATATTTCCTTGAGTTACCGAACATTTTCTTACCAATGTATGATCTTTTGTAGCGTCAGTAACTCCTGCTACATCCCATCCATTACCAGGATCAGGACCATCTACACCAATTGCATCAATAAGTGTAAAGCTTGACCCAGTCTGTGCTATTACTTGTTTTGCCAAACCTACAGCATCATCACCTGTCCATGTTACTTGACTCCATGTTACATCTCCAGCAGCTGCAATAATAGGATCAACACTAGAACTAGAACTATAGACAATATAAACATGATTATGAGAAAGGATACTAGAAAGGTTAAATGTATATTCTGGCCAAGTACCACCATTAGTTACTTTCCATAATTGATAATTAGAAAGATCAACATCTTGACCTGTCCCATTAAATATCTCAATGTATTTATTAGTTCCACTACCCTCTGCATATTCGGAGATGAATAGATCAGGGGATAATTGTTGATTGACAATAACTACTCCTACCATTCCCATTCCAACATGAGGATCACATTGATAATCATATATACCTGGCATTGTAAATACCCACTGAAAAGACCATGGAGCGGCAGCTACTCCATTTCCAAAACCTTCCGGGTTATTAGGAAAAGTTGCTTGAGTACCATTTACATTGTGAGAACCTCCTGTGTTATTCCATGTTACAGTATCTCCAACATTAATAGTTAAACTAGAAGGGGAAAATGAGTTTCCTGCAGTGTTAATTGTGTGTGAATTTTGAGTAATTCCTAGAAATGGAATACAAAGTAAAAAAAGTAGTATTTTTTTCATAATAAATTGATTATAGTTAATAAAAGATATTTGTCGTAATACAGCCGATAAAATTAAGCAATAAAAAATAAAATTAGTATAAACTTTTATAAAATATTGATTTTTAATTTTAGAATTTAAATACTAATATATATTTTTGATAAATCAAAAAAAAACAAACAAGCGTAAACTTCTAACAATAGCTAACAACAACTAACAACAAATAACCAACAACTAACAACTAATTATTACCTTTGCAATCTTATTAAGAAATAATAAATGGAAAAAGTAGAAAGATATACTCCCAAACATAAAGTAAGAATTGTTACTGCTGCAAGTTTGTTTGACGGGCATGATGCTGCCATCAATATAATGAGGCGTATTATACAAGCTACAGGATGTGAGGTAATTCATTTAGGGCACGATAGAAGTGTAGAAGAAGTAGTAAACTGTGCAATTGAAGAAGATGCAAATGCTATTGCTATGACTTCTTACCAAGGAGGACATACAGAATACCTAAAGTACATGTATGACTTACTACAAGAGAAAAAAGCTACACATATAAAAATATTTGCTGGAGGAGGGGGTACTATTCTCCCAGAAGAAATTAAAGAATTAGAAGATTACGGAATTTCAAAAATCTATCATCCAGATGATGGTAGATCTATGGGATTACAAGGTATGATAAACGACCTAATAAAGC
>CABXPN010000057.1 GCA_902514225.1 uncultured Bacteroidota bacterium | reverse complement strand
TAGGTCCAAAAGGTAGAAATGTAGTAATTGAAAAAAAATTCGGAGGCCCAAGCATTACAAAAGATGGGGTTTCTGTAGCTAAGGAGATTGAATTAGAAGATGCATTAGAAAACATGGGAGCCCAAATGGTAAAAGAAGTTGCATCTAAAACAGCAGATTTAGCTGGAGATGGTACAACTACAGCTACTGTTCTAGCTCAGGCTATTATTACTTCAGGACTTAAGAATGTTGCTGCTGGTGCAAACCCAATGGACTTAAAGAGAGGTATTGACAAAGCTGTAGAAATAGTAATTACAGACATTGAAAAACAATCAAAGAAAGTAGGGAATAGCTACGAAATGATTGAACAAGTGGCTTCAATCTCGGCAAATAACGATAATGTAATTGGGAGACTAATTGCTGAAGCTATGAAAAAAGTAAAAACAGAAGGTGTTATCACTGTTGAAGAAGCGAAAGGAACAGAGACTACTGTTGAAGTAGTAGAAGGAATGCAGTTTGATAGAGGATATTTATCTCCTTATTTTATTACAGACGCCGACAAAATGGAAACTGAATTAGACAATCCGTATATTCTTATTTATGACAAGAAGATTTCTACCATGAAAGATCTTCTTCCAATTTTAGAACAAACTGCAAAAGTAAATAGACCATTAATGATTATTGCTGAAGATGTAGATGGGGAAGCACTATCAACTTTAGTAGTAAATAAAATTAGAGGAGCTCTTAAAGTATCTGCTGTAAAGGCTCCTGGATTTGGAGATAGAAGAAAAGCTATGTTGGAAGATATTGCAATCCTTACAAATGGAACTGTAATTTCAGAAGAGAGAGGGTTTACTCTAGAAGCAGCTACTATTGAGATGTTAGGTAGTTGCGAAAAAATAGTTACAGATAAAGATAATACTACTATAATAAATGGAGAAGGAGATTCAGACAGTATAAAAGCAAGAGTAAATCAGATTAAGTCTCAAATTGAAAGCACTACTTCTGATTATGACAAAGAAAAACTTCAAGAAAGATTAGCAAAACTTGCGGGTGGAGTTGCAGTACTTTATGTTGGAGCTGCCTCTGAAATGGAAATGAAAGAAAAGAAAGACAGAGTAGATGATGCGCTTGCTGCTACGAGAGCTGCTGTTGAAGAAGGTATTGTATCTGGAGGTGGAGTTGCTATAGTAAGGTCTGCTAAGAAATTAGAAAAACTTACTGGAGAAAATGATGATGAGCAAACAGGAATCAACATTATTGAAAGAGCATTAGAAGAGCCGCTTAGACAAATTGTGTCAAATGCTGGAATGGAAGGAAGTGTTATTGTAAGTAAAGTAAAAGATGGAAAAAATGATTTCGGATTTAATGCAAAAACAGAAAAGTTCGAAAACTTGATGAAATCTGGAATTATTGACCCAGCAAAAGTGGTTAGAGTAGCCTTACAACATGCAGCATCTGTTGCGGGTATGTTACTTACTACCGAATGTGTTATTTCAGACATCCCTGAGGAAACTCCTCCTATACCTCCTATGGGTGGTGGTGGAATGCCAGGAATGATGTAAAAAACTCTTCGTATTATAGTTATTTAAAAAATCCCTTCTAATTTTGGTTGGGATTTTTTATTTTTTTCTCTTTTGAATCAATAAACCTTTAATCAAATAAAAGATACTTGAATAACCAAATAACATTAACAATGACACATAAAATATTAAAGGGGTATTATTAGAACTACAAGTAGATGAATCCTCAATACAAGCAATACCATCTTTCATCCAAAATACAAATACAATTAGAGCAAGAGCAAATAGAATAGCAGCGATTTTATACATACTACTAGAAGATCTACTATTTACAGTTGTAGATCTTTCTAATGGAATACCATCTCTACAACTTTCACACATACAATTCTCAATATCAAATCCTTGTTTCTCCATCCTCAAATGATATTGTTCTGTAGTTTCTTTAACTATAACCTTGCTTGTATCTGTTTTATTAGTATCAACAGGAAAAGAAGCATAACTAACATTAGTAAATATAGTTAGTGTGATTAAAAGTAGTAGTATTTTTTTACTCATATTTAATTGATTTTTAATTGTATTCGTTAAAATAAATCGTTTTATAATTTTTAAGATTTAGTTTATTTATTTTTATTGAAAAGTCTTTTTATAATCCTAACAAGAATCACAAGTATGAGTATAAGTAATGACCAAAACGCAATAATAATTGGAATCCATGAATCAGTAGTTGGGTCATAATTAAAACTTATTACACTCTTTGCAATTGGAAAAGAAGCATAACTAACATTTGTAAGTATAGTTAGTGCTATTAAAAAGAAGAGTAGTTTTTTCATTATTAATTAACTTAGGTTATTAGTATTGATATTTTTATTATCAATTAAAAGATTAGGCTTCTCTAAAAGCCCAGAGAATAAACACCACAACTCCTGATATTATCGTCATTGGGAGACCTAAAATAAAACCAGTAATTGCTAATCCTTTTAGTTTTTTATTGAAGCCAATTGCTCCAAATATAACACCTAATAATGCTGCTATAAACATAGCGTAAAAATTTAGACTAGGTATTAAAAGAATACTGAGTATTGCACAAGTGAAGGAAAGAACACCCCAGATTGGGCTACTTTCTCTATTTCTTGGTAATTCAGTATTATCGCATTCAACAATATCTGTTTGTTGAGTTTCCGTTACAGGAAAAGAAGCATAACTAACATTAGCAAATGTAGTTAGTGTGATTAAAAGTAGTAGTAGTAGTTTTTTCATAATTTATATTGTTTTATATTAATCTAGTTATTAGGAATACTCCTTTGTTTTAACAATTGTAAATGTCCTTTGATTCCTCCCCAATATGTTGTTTGGTTTGGTATAATTCCTCTCTCCATTAAAAACGGATAAATAATTTTATTTAATTCTACATAATGTAAATGATGCATTGTGGGGAACAAATGATGAGCGACATGATTATTAAACCCTCCCATAATGAAATTTGCAGTTTTACTAAACGGATGCATATCATTCGAACTTTTTATTTGATTCATAACCCAAGATGTACTTATATCTCCATCTTTGGTTGTTGTAGGATACTCTGATCCTTTTACATGATGGGTCATAAAGAAGGTGTAAAGTAGAAATATAGATTGTACAATATGCATTACAAAGAATGAAATCACAACTGTCTGCCAACTTACTTCTACATATAAAAAAGGAACTATTAGTATAAGAAATACTGAACAAATAATTATTAAAGTTGCGAAAATTGCGTACATTTTTTATTTCTTTTTTAGGTCGTTTATCAAGTTAATTTGGTCAGCAAAGAAACTACTTTTTTTCGGATATTTCAAACTTAATTTTTTATATGCTTCAATTGCCTTGTCAAAATGTTCTTGTTCTAGGTAAACACGAGCTAAAGTTTCTGTTACAAGTTCATTATTTTCAATTAAAGAAGTTTTTGCAGTTTCGGTAGGAGAGAAGAACTTGTTTTTTTCCGCTTTTATAGTTGGATTCTTTTCTATAAAATCATCAATTAAATCTGATTTATTCTTTGGTTTTTCTTCATTACTTCTGTCAATCTTTTTAACTTTTGTTAATGCTAACCACTCCGAAAAAGAGTGTTCCTCATTTTCGTTAAATTCTAAAGGTTTTCCTAAATTTAGTTCTTTTTCTACTTCTACAAAATCCGGAGTTTCCTCAATTTTTATTTCTTCAATGTTCCTTTTTGTTGGAATTGCTTTTTCTTCAGTAAATGGAATGTTCTCAGTAATAAGTTTGAATAATAGTTTTCTTTCTGAAGAATAAAGAGCCGCTTTTTTTAATTTTCGGTTATATCGGATACTTTCTGTGTTTAATAATCCTTTTGAAAGTAATATATGTGAAATAGAAAAATAGGGATGTTTTTCAGATATATCTTCCAAAAAAGTGTTATCCTCCTTATCAATAAGATTAGGGTTTTTAATTAAGGATAAAATTCTATCTGTTTGCATTACCAATTTACAACTGATTTATTAAAAATATCTTCTACTAATTCCTCACAAATTTCTTCCATATAACTTTCTTCAACATTACTTAAATCTTCATCTGCGGGAAAATCTTTATATCTGCTAAAAGTAGTATTAAAGTTTAATTTTTCATCTGTTTTGTTAGTAAA
>CABXPN010000056.1 GCA_902514225.1 uncultured Bacteroidota bacterium | reverse complement strand
ATAAATAAGAATGATAATAATGTGAAAAATCTAAATTCTTTTTTCATTTTAATGTAATTTTAATTTATTAATAAAAAGTTGTTTTTCCTTAAATCTATTTTGTTTTAATTGTGGCCATAATTGCATACTTGATATGCAATACTTACTCAAACGCATTGGCAAGATACTCATTTCTTTTGCAATTTTCATAAAATCCGAATTTCTACTCATTCTTTCTTGTTTTACTTCAGCAATTACAATATCTTTTAAATCTCCTTTATTTTCCTTATTTTCAAAAGTAAGATTAACATCCATTGTAAGTCGTTCCTTCATAGTTTTGTGTACAAATGTAATTCTACTAAAATTAATCCATTGTTTTGAACTTACATCTATATCATCTCCTACTTTCTCTTTAACAAAATTCATTTGTTTTTCAGAAAGTTTCTCAGTAATTTCTTTAACTTTAATTCTTTTTTTTATGGTTTTACCTTTATTGTTTTTTAGTTTTATTTCCAAAAAAGTTAAGCCACTACCAACATATTCTCTAAATCTGATTTTGTTTCTGTTTACTCTTCCATTATGATGATCTAAAAAGAATTTTCTATCATCAGTATCAAAATATAAAGATTTATAATCATGAATCCTTTCTTTATCAATTTCTAATACTTTATAATGTTCTGATAGTTTCAGAAGGAAATCAGGTAGTTTTGATGTGTTAAAAGCAAACTTTGTATCTGTTCTGCTCATTAATTTTACATCATCCATTTCCGATAAGGAAATTGGTAAAAATTCAGAAATTATTTTATTTATATCTTTCACTACTTCTGAATAACAAAATCATCTAAAGTAATTTCCGAATTATTTGTGGATATATTTAGATGTTTAAAAACAGGGAAGTCGTAAGTAATATCATTTACAACAACACTATCTACATAAGTATAAACAGTATAATCTCCTTTTCTTAAATACTGAAAATGAAAGTTTCCATTCCAATCTGTTTCTGTTTTATCATTAAAAATATCATTCTCATTTTCCGAATAAATAATATAAATATCTTTTCCTGATTTCGGGTAATATGTTGTATCCATTGTACCACTTTGAGCATTGTAAGAAGTTACATAATAAGTTACATTTCCATTTATTTTTGAGGTGCCTCCTTCGCCTGCAGGTTTCTCGCAAGATGAAATAATAAATAGTAATACAGTAAATAACAGTAAATTTTTCATAATTATTGTTTTATAATTTTAACTACATCATTTCCAGATTTCACAAAATATATACCACTATCCCAACTAGAAATATCAATTGATTTTACATTTTCAGAAGAAAACACTTTACTTCCTAATAAATTAAATACTTCAACTTTTGTAGTTGATGCCATTATATAAACTCTGCTATTTGAAGGGTTAGGATATATTCTCATTTTAGAGGAGATACTTGGAACTACAGAACTTACAATTTGGTTTGTAGCATCAAAAGTTTGGTTTTGATGAATGAATGTACCATTTCCATTCGGTACTCTTGCATAAGCAACATCTGTTGGCATATTTACATAATGTACCGCATCTACAACAGTACCACTTGGGTCGGTTAAATAAACTTCCTCCTGATCAGAAGATAATCTATAAGTAGTATGTAAACCACTCTGAGAACTTCCAGCAGTATCACACCAAACAATCTTATACGAATTTGCTTGAATTACAGTACTTGGAAACACCCATTTTGTTAAGTCATTTTCATTATCCGATAGATAAAATCCTTCTAAATTAATAGCGGTATTTCCTCCATTATAAAGTTCTACCCAATCATCATATTCACCACTCTGATCAGAAACTTCAGAGAAATTTGCAGCCATAATTTCATTTATTACTAGTCCACTAACTACAGCAATCTGATGAAACTCTTTCTCTGCTCGTTCAGGAGAGAAAATCCCTGCGTCAGTATTTTCTGCATAAATATAATATTGAACATCACGAGCATCTATACTAATTGTTGCCCCATAAACCCCATCTCCAGCAATTCCATCTCCATTATTCCCATCATCAGACATCTGAACTTTCGTAAATTTATCAGCAAATTTATATCTGTATGCTAGATAAACATAATTTGAATTCTGAATATCTGCAGTAATGTTTATTGTAGAATGAGGAAGCACAGAGCTACTATTTAATACAGAAACAGTTGGTGGAATAGCTGTAAATTCAGGAATAGATTGTAAATAAGAAACTCTTGCATCCATTAATTCTGTTAAACCAATATTATTACCAATTGTTGAATTAATATTAGATTGAAAAGTTGCATAAGGAAAAAATAAATTTGGATCTGCAGCAACTGAAGCATCAATTAATTGTTGCAATTGTAATGCTCGAGTATGATACTGATTATTTAGAAAATACTCATTAATAATTGTACGCATATGAGCTATATACATTCTTTTATATTGGTCTGAGGAAAAGATCTTGTTAGTTAAATTATTTTGATTATTTGTACTGCCATAAAAGACATCTAATTCCTGTAAACTTTGATTTGTTACTGGACTTGGTAATCCATTAGTAAAGGTGCCAAATGCTTGATTCATATCCCATAAGATTAGAGAGAATCTACCATTATTATCTTTAAATAAATAATAATTATGAGGAATTGCATTTATGGGTCCATCTAAGCATACTATTAAATTCTCAAAGGCCATCATCCAAAGTGCTCTATCAATATCCAATACAGTTTCAACTTCAGTAAAATGATTATTTAAAGTATCCAAGAAATTTCCTAGTTGTGTCCAGTCATTTGTAGATTGAATCTCATAAGCTCTTTTATAACAATTAGTATCCGTGTAATAACTTAAGATACCTAATGGACCTGGAGGACAACCGCTAACTGTTATGCTTGTATTATCAGCTTTAAAGAAAGGTCCTTTTCTCTCATAAAAATGTTCGTTTGTAAAATCATCATCAACTGATTGAATACATGTATAGATTCCATTCCAGTTACCATTTATATAAACATTTGCATAAGTAGCTTTAGAAGATGGCATATATTCCCTTGCAATTTCATAACTCAATACTTCTCTTACAAAAGTAGGATCCTTAAATCCATTTGATAATTTTAACACATTATAACCATCAATGGACTGACCATTATTCACATAATCCAGCTTAATATTTAATGGGTTCTTTACATTATTGATATTGTAAGAACTATTACCTTTATATTTAATCCCAACATTTTGGTCTGCAATTCCATCTATTAAAACAGAATCAGCTATTAATCGTTGTCCATTATTATTAGCATAATATACATCTAATGTGTCATCCCAATTAGGTTCGTTAAAGAAAATTTCAATATTACGAACTCCAACATCAAATACATCCTGACAAAAAGATGAAAAGGAACATGATATAAGAAGAAGTGAGAGTGTTAGTTTTCTCATTTTAAATTTTGTGTAAAGATAAAAAATAAAAGAATACAGATATTAGTGATCTATACTGAATTTATAAGTTAACTATTCGATAATAATATTTGATACGCCTGTACTAGTAGCTATCCATATATTATTATCTGAGTCAATTGCTAATTCTTTAATGTTTGGGCCTGCTAAACCATCTGAGATATCAAAATCCTGCCATATACTGCCATCCCAATAAGCTACTCCACCTTCTGCTAAATAACCTACGTAAATTGAAGTCCAAATTCTCCCCCAACTATCCACTTCAATATTTACTACAGGATTTAGAGTATCAGGTGGAGGCATTATATACATCCTAGTATGTTGAGTAAAAGATGTATTAGATGCATTCAAAACCGATATTCCACTTCCAGTACCTATCCACTTATTATCCTGGTTATCGATTAGTAACGCAGTTACATTTTGTGAAAGTAATCCATTTGCAGTGTCATAAGAAGTAAAAGTAGTCCCATCAAAATGAGTAATTCCACCCAAAGGAGAAGCAAACCACTTATCTCCATTTGAATCAAATGAACTAGCATTTACACCGCTCCAATGCAAATCAGAAGAATAAGAAACCCAAGTAATGCCATCAAAATGCGAAACCCCTTGATTTGTTCCTACCCAGATTCCACCATTTACATCTTCGTCAATACTCTTCACTTGATTACTAACAAGTCCATTAGTATTATCATAATTTACCCAATCAACACCATCAAACTGACTAACGCCAAAATCTGTGCCAATCCAAATATCTCCATTATTAGCAGTAGCTATCGTTTTAACATTATCAGTTACCAAACCATTAATAGTTGTATAAGTTGTCCAATCTGTGCCATCAAACATTTGGGTTCCAATGGAAGTTCCAAACCAAATATTATCATTAATATCTACAGCAATACATTCTACAAAATTATCAAGCAAACCATCTGATGTAGTGTAATTAACAATTGAGCTTACGCTACCTGGATTGTTCGCGTAAACACAAGAACCATCATCTTCTTCTGCTTCTGAATTATAATTTGTTGCCAGTGGGTCAGTGCAACCCTGCTCCTTTTTACAAGCATTAAATAAGATAAGCAAAA
>CABXPN010000055.1 GCA_902514225.1 uncultured Bacteroidota bacterium | reverse complement strand
TCTAACCATTATAGTTTCATTCTTATCTTGTACTCCTCCTGAAGAGAAACACAACTCAGTGGAAGTTATAAAAAAAACAACTCTGAATACTGAAGAAAATTCGGAAACTAAAGAATTACAGGGGGAGGACGATACTTTAGTGAGAAAAAGTGCAAATATTGAGATTACAGATAAAGTACAAGAAGGAGAGTATTTAGGAGATATTTTTATCAAACATAATATGCCGAGTAATTACATCCCAGAGATAGCTAGTCAGGAAGAGATAGATTTAAATTTTAACAAAATACAAATGGGGAAAGAGTATAAAGTTATAATGAACAAGGACAGTGTTGTTATTTCCTTCCACTATCAGAAAAATTCTACAATGGTTTATAGTATTATATTCTCGGAACCTTTAAAATACACGTCAGAAGAAACAACCTTAGAAAAATTGAAATCAGAAAATAATCTAGTTAACAATAAGGAAGAAAAAATGGAAGAAAGTAAAACAAAAGAAATCAGTAGAAAAAACTTTCTGATGGGTAAATTTCAATTAAGAGATCATCCTAATTTTGTATTAGTTGATAAAAAATACCATACAAAATCAGAAATGTATTTACAAAAAGAAACATTAGATGCCTTTGTAAAAATGAAAGAATCTGCTGAAAAAGATGGTATTAAGTTAACTATTGTTTCTGGAACCAGAAATTTTAATTCTCAGAAAAGTATTTGGGAAAGAAAATATAATAAATACAAAAAAGAAGGTTTGTCGGACAAAGAGATTATCAGAAAAATTATGATTTGGAGCTCTATGCCATCTACATCCAGACATCATTGGGGAACTGATATAGACATAAATGGTTTTGATGAATATTTTGATGGTAAAAATGAAAAATCTAATAAAGAATATGAGTGGCTTGTAAACAATGCTCCAAAATTCGATTTTTGCCAAGTTTATACAGAAAAAGGAGACGGTAAAAGACAAACTGGGTATAATGAAGAAAAATGGCACTGGTCGTATATGCCTTTATCCTCAGGATACTTAAAAGAATATAAGAAACTTATTACCTACAAAGATATAAATGGATTCTCAGCTTCCGAATTTGCAAAAGAATTAGATATTATTAAAACATTCGTATTTGGGATTTCAAGGGAATGTAACTAATTAATAGGGTTTAGCTCGTCATCAAATAAATCTCTAAAGTTGTCACCTTCAATTAAATAATATCCTCCAGAATTATCCTCCAAATATTTGATAGATTGAATTGGACTCTCAAATGTATAATGTAATTTCTTACTATCTTTCATTACCAAATATCCTTTTGAACTTAATAAGATCTGAATCTCATTATTTATTTTTATTTCATAAAGAGCATCATCCAGATTTGATTGATCAATTCTTGATATTTTGTTTCTAGCCTCAACTAAATATGAATGGATCTCACTTAATGGAACATTATCTGTCTCAACTCTTCTATGAACAAACCCCTTCCAATAACTGTCTTTATAAGAGAAATTTGTTTTATAATAAGTGGAGATTTGAGTGAGTACAATCAATTCATCTAATTGAAAAAGGATTTTATCTACAAAATCATTAGGGAAATTCTGACACATATTTTCTACAATATCTAATGCGGCATAAAACATTAACTTTCTGCAAGATTTATTCTGGAATAAAGAATGATAATAATCGCTAAATTCACTACCCCATGTCAATCCTTCAACATATCCATAATCAGTTATTCTTGCTTCTGAAAAATTCAAAATATTCCAATAACCTAAACTTCTGCCTTCTTGGACTCTATTAATATATTTGTCAATAAATAAAAAGTTATGCTTTTCAGTTTCAAAAGATGAAATTATAGCAGATTTATTTAAATCATGTGATTTATCTTGAATTATTGGTGAAAATGTTCTCCAGTCAAAAGTTTCATCTAATTTAATAGATTCTCCATTTCCTAAAGTTATAATAGTAATAAAGGTACCCTCTTCTAAATTACTAATTATTGTTTTTGCTGAAATACTAACTATCGAAATAACTAATAATATTTTTAATAATTTTTTCATAATATTTATTTTAATTCTTAATGTCCTTCTTCTTTTCTTACATAAATAAACTCTTCCTTCCCTCTATACTTTATATGAAGAATTCCTTCACTTTTCGTGTTCTCATATCCATAATAAGTATATGTACTATAATATCTTATGTCAATATTAGTATTACTGTTGGTATAATATCTTAGAACATCTGAAGAATGATCATATTTTAATCTAATCATTTTTCCATTAACCTTAATAAATTCTGCTTGAAAAACCATACCCTCAGCATTTATAATAGCATCATACCATAAAGAATCAATGTATTCAAATGTCTCTAATATATCTGATGTAATTAGGGGAACACTAACATATGAACTACTTACCCATCCCTCTTTAGTATCACCTAACCGTTCGTCATTTTCAGGAGGAAAATACTGTCTAACTTTAATAAAACCATCTCTCCACTCACCTGCATAAGTAACAACAGAGGTATCAACTAATTTGCCAATTACCCTACAACTTGTATTCGGTTCCTCTCTTAAATTTAAATAACTATCTACATTCACTGTTACTTGAGTAATCCCTAATAAAGGTAACAGTAAAAATATTAATATTAACTTCTTCATTTTATTCTTTTAATTTATTTTCGGCAATACTTAACCATCTTAAAACACTTTTTTTAATACCTGAAACTTCACCCCTATCCGTAACCTTATTATTACCATCACCAGAATCAACAAGTATCTTTTCAATATCTCCATTCTCTTTAAAATAAACCCTAGTTTTAAGTTTTTCACTCCCAAGTTCAACTATCTCATACACAAAAAATAATTTATCATTTAGAAAATAATATTCTGAATCTAACCAAGAGTCCCATAATGAAAAACTAAGAGTGATTCTTTTATACCCATCAGGATAATTACATGAATTAACCGTTCTGTCAAATGGTCTCTGAAAACCATCATCTTCATCAATTTCCTCCCATTTAAGTGTGTTACATTTTCCTTCTTTCGAATAAGATTTTGTCTCTTTGTACATCTCTTTTATCTGTTTTACCCTATCAGTATATTTACTTTTTATTCTTTCTTCAGTAGTGTTATGTATTTTCTCTTTAGTGAAATCTTTTATATCTATTTTAACAATTTTACTGTCAGAAGATATTTGCATCCATTGCTTTTGTGTGTCTGATTCTTTTCTGTCTGCCTTTTTTATATATTTTACATATTGCAAATCAAACGAAATAATTGAAAAATTATCACTCTTCTTAATTACTTCTAAATTATAGATATTTGTTTCTGTCCAATCTTCTTTATTAAATTTACTAAAGTGTTTCTCTATCACCTCATCATTCGATAAAGGATCTTTTTTTCCAAACCACTCAATATTTTCTTCAACAAAGAATTCTCTTAGAAAATCAATATCTTCTTTTTCATATGCTTTGTAATAATTTTCTACAAATTCCTGAAAGTCAAAATCCTTTTTCGAATCTGAGGTAAAAAAATCACAAGAAGTGAATGTTAGTATACTTATTACTAATAATAGTTTTTTCATTGTGTTTATTTTCATGTTGATTAATCCCAAGATTTTGAATTAAGATCACATCCTATAGTAATAACACCCCCATTATGACTATATTCGTCATATGAACTATCCTGATACTGAAGAACAATTACAACTCTATTTTCAAATGGAGATTTATAATATCCAAGATAATCTACATTATGAGCAGAAATCACTTCACTACTAATTGTTTTAGAGTCTCCATCAAGATATACTTTTAATTTATATTTTGTTCTATTTTCCCTAACAGTTTCATCTGAAAACTCTTCTAACAAACTTTGTGACAACTTAATTCTAAACCCTCCGTCACTTGTCTTAATCCTATCAGAAGTATTAATGATTCCAAAAGAGTTATCTTCAATCTCATATCTGTTTAAGTACTTTAATACTGTCCTTCTCTCCCTGTTCCATGTACGATCTAAATCACAATGATTATCCCAATCCTCTGATTCCTCAGGATTGAATTCATCTAATTTTATAGTCTTAAGTATTTTATCTGTAATCATACTTTGAATGAAAATCTCATCTAAACAACCTCCAATACCATCAAAAGAAGTAAATTTTCTGAAAGCAATATTCCCATCTCTACTCCATCCAATAGGATAATAGCTAGATCCGTTCCAATAAAACTCATATCCTATCTGATTGTTAGGGTTGGTGTAACTATTATGTTGCTTAAACTTATTTTGGGTATGTGTATTTGATTGTTCTGGATCGATATTAGAACCATCTGTATAATTCTCTCCTTTAGAATAGTCATATTCTCCCTCATAGGAAACATCATGTTCTTTATTTGAACAGTTTGTAAATTGGAAAATAATAAGTATCAATATAATTACGTTTCTCATAGTTTTTGTATTTAATTAATATTTATAAAAATGTTGATAATCTTTAGAATGTTTCCAATCTCCTCCCCAATACCACCCTCTACTTTTAAATGCATTCACTACACAATCATTTTTTTGTATCATTCCCTCTTCTTGTAAGTTTCTATCTATATACATCTTTCCGTTTTCAGGTGAAACCTTGTTTCTTTTTACAAAAGGGTTAAATAATGGATTTATATCAATAGCTTTCCCAAAAGAATGGTCTGATAATTTTCTGCTACCACTAACTAATCTGTAATTAAAACAAGACGTGTTATTATCTTCCATTGATTT
>CABXPN010000054.1 GCA_902514225.1 uncultured Bacteroidota bacterium | reverse complement strand
AAAAATTTCAAAATTATTTCCTAAAATAATTTTTTAGCCCTGTTTAACAGATGTAGGCTCCAAATAAAAAGTAAAACGGAGCAAAAAACGGAGCAAAAAAATATTTGCGGTATTCTCAATTTCAAAAAAGCTGCGCACTTGCATCTGTATTTTGTGCTTTTGAAGATAATTTCCCGATTATATTCAAACATAATTTATTGTTAATCAATCAATTAACCTTGTAAATGATTGTATAATTTAATAAATTTGAACAGATGAAAACAAAACTATTAGTAAGCTTCTTAGCACGCAAAGCAATGACTAAAAAAACCGGATTAGCTCCCATATACTGCAAATTGCGGTATGATGGTACTACAACTCAGTTTAACACGAATATAGACGTGCCGTGTATAAACTGGGATTCACGCAGAACGCGTGTTATTGGAGACAATAAAAAAGCATTGAATTTACAACTTGAGCACATAAGAGTTGCTTTATTGGAAAAATATGATGCTCTTATAAAAACAAACGCTGTTATAACAGCAAAAACAATAGTTGATTTTTATAAGAACGATTCTATTATAATGGATACTTTATTAAACGTATTTGCAAAGCACAACAAAGACATGCAAATGCTAATTGGTAAGCAATATAAATACGGTTCATTTAAGAACTATAAAACGACTTTAAAACACATAACAATTTATATAAACGCAAAGTACAACGCAAGAGACATTTTGCTGAGCAAAATTAACTATGATTTTGTATATAATTTTTCACAGTATTTGCTTATGCAGACAAAGTGTAATAATAATGGAATGATGAAGCATATGCAGCGCTTTAAAAAAGTTATAAATTTTTCATTAAAAAACAAATATATTTTACATAATCCTTTCAATGGCTTTCGTATTCATTTTGAGCGTACAAATCGCGTTTATTTATTACAAGACGAATTACAAAGGCTACATGAAGTAAATTTAAATAATTCTTTATCTAAAATGCGTGATGTTTTTTTGTTTGCATGCTATACAGGTCTTTCATACACGGACATAAGCAAATTAAGCAAGAAAAACTTAAAAAAAGGCAACGACAATTTAATGTGGATTTATATAAAAAGAAACAAAACAAATATACCCTCAAACATACCGCTTTTGCCGCCTGCAGTTTTGCTTATAAATGCGTTTAAGAAATTATATAACGGCAAAACGCTTTTTCCTATAATTTCTAATCAAAAAATAAACAAAGGTTTAAAGCATATTTCCGCTTTATGCGGCTTTAATAAAAAACTAACATTTCATAGTGCTCGGCATACGTTTGCAACAACAGTTACTTTAACAAATGGAGTGCCTATAGAAACTGTTTCAAAAATGCTTGGACACAACAATATAAAAACAACGCAAATATATGCACGCGTAATAGACGCTAAAGTGAGTCAGGACATGCTTATTTTGCGTGAAAAGTTTATATAAAGTTATTATTATATATTTAATTATTATATTTGCTTGTTACGACGACAGATACACTAAATTTTATTAAATATTTTATTATGAAAAGAATTATACTCTTTATTTTCTCTATTTTGTTTATTACTTCATTTTTTTCTTGCGTAAATGATGGAAATAATGAAGTTGATGAAGTTGCTCCACCTACATTTTGTGATTTTTTGATTAATGAATTGAATAAACACTCAGAAGATTATGATAGCGGATTAGATAGTATTGCGGAGAATTATTACATGACATTAGATTCTTTATCTCAAGTGAATTGGATTAATGAAGGAAAAGAGTGTTATGATGAATACCTTATCAATTACGGAGAAGACACAACGAATACTAATTAAAACATATTTTATGAATATTATTAAAATAAGATCAAAATTATATTTAATCATTGTATTAATTTTCTCTTGTACCTTTACTTATGGACAAGGATTTATATGGAATGAAGAAATAGAGCAACAATATATTAGTGAAGTTCCAGAGTTAGAGGTTAGTAGAGCGATATTTCCCTCATCCTATTCTTTGGAAAAATATTTACCAAGAAGAATGTATCAAGGTGGAACATCTATGTGTATGGCGTATTCATTAGCAGTAGGAAGAACTATACTGTATGCTAAGAACCAAAAGATGAGTGATATTGATGAAATTAATGATATTAGGTTTTCTCCATTCTTTTCATATATATTATCAATGGAAGAAGATGATGACGATTGTCAGGGAGGATTGATGCCAATGGTAACCCTTTATCACAGCAAAAAATATGGTATGATTATGCAAAAGTATGTTGAATCACCTGATTATTATCCGTATACTAAAGAAAGACTTTCTTGTGCAGGATATCCTGGTAATTTTGAATCAGATTTTTTGCAAGCGTCTAAGTATACAATTGATAATTTTCATAGATTAACTAAAGTGAATCAGATAAAAGCGTCTATTTCTTCTAAAAATCCTGTAATTGTCGGGATGGGAACTGTTCCTTTTTCTTTCGTTGTGCAAGGATTCGCGGGAGAGAAACATTGGGTTCCTTACTGGGAATACAAATGCGAGTATGAGTTTTTCACTAAAAATAAATGTTATAGTAGTTATAAAGATCATATGACTGGATATTGCTCTAAACATCTCCCTAGTGATTACGAATTATGTCTGTGTCGTAGTGGGAAGAAATACGGAGAATGTTGCGGATCATCTATCGGACATGCAATGATTCTTATTGGATACGATGACAAAAAAGAATCATTTTTAATACTAAATAGTTGGGGGTCTAAAAAACAAGAATGGGGTCGTAACGGTAAAATCTGGGTTAAATATGATGATTTTTTCAATTATTTTGATGCCGCTCTATCTATTAGTAAGAAAAGAGAAATTAGTGTTTTTTCTTCAAATAAGACATATAAGGGGGAGTCTATTCCTACAAATCTTATCAAAGAGGTATATAGTAAACAAGCGGTTTCATATAAAGAAACGATAAAAAATATCCGTCCTGATTTACGGAAAAAAGACTAGCACTTGTAATTGGAAATTCTGATTATCAACATTTAACATAGGTTATTGATTTACACCAACAAGACTCTAAAACTAGAAATATCATAATATGAATTTAATAAAGAAATTTTTAAAACATGCACTTGTAATAGTATTGGGATATTTATTAATATTTCCACTCTTACATAATCTGCACGTTTTAAACCCTTTAGAAAAAGAACTAGCTGACTTTAAGTTTACTGATATTTATTTTGGGCATTTTCAGAAATCTAAATTGGATACAAATATTTATTTGCTTGATGTTGGCGTAAAGGATAATACAACAACAAGATCTGAAATTGCCAACTTTATTAATACTATAAATAAAAAATATAAGCCAAAAGTCATAGCGCTTGATGTTCAGTTTTTGAGGGATACTTCTGTTTCTGATGATATTAATGTAAATCTAGTAAACTCTATGTATAATGATAATATCGTATTGGGTTATGATTTATTTGAAGACCATACAAAGAAAAAGAAGTGGTATCCAGATAGATCAGAATTACCTTTTAATTATAATATTATAAAGGAAGGGTATTTAAATAATTTGGTTGCAAAAACGGATACTTCATTTAGTGTCGAAAGATTTTTTATGCCTTCTATTATTCAGGACAATGATACTTTAAAACATTTCTCTGTTGTTGTTTCAGAAAAATATGGAGATAATTTTGACAAGTCTTTATTAAAAGATGATAACAAAGTGATGATTAATTTTAAATATACATATCACAATCCAATCACAATAGGAGATACTAATAATTATTCTAAATTAAAAGATAAAATTGTAATTGTAGGGCTGTTTACAAAGAATAAGAATGGACATCCATTATATTTTGAGGATATGCATTATACATCTTCAAATAAAGTTTATTTAGGAAAATCTCCGCCAAATATGTACGGAGGAGAAGTTTTGGCAACAATTGTATCTAACATTAATAATAAGGAATTTGTTAGGTATTATCAATTGTTATCATATTGGATGAATATAATTTTGTCAATATTGATTTATCTAATGCTTTTATATTTTATGGGGAAATCTCATAATATATTTGCCGCAACTGCAATTATTACACAATTTGGTTTTGTTTCTTTATTTGTGTTTTTGTCAATCTTTTTTGTGTGGAAATTTAATGTATATCTTGACTTAACTATTCTGGGTATAATAACTTTCTTTTCAGTTGAGTTTATAGGTGTAATTGAAGAAATAATACACTTAGTTGAGAGTAAAATTACACGACTTAAGGGACCTTTAGAAGTAAAAAATCACATAATAAAGAACAAAAGAATTTGTTCAGCAATTAGTAAATCTACTGGATTAGCATGTAGAAACAAAATTAAAAATAACAACATGTACTGTTGGGCACATAATAAAAAGAAAACATCATGAGAGTATTAATTTATTTTATTTTAATTTTTGGTTTGATAAAATCTTCTTTCGGGCAAGAAGTTTTTGTGAAACAGGTGTGGGGTAATGTTGAGTTTCTTGTAGGTGAGAAAAGAACTGTTGTAAAGAATCTCTCACCATTCTCTGAAAAATCTGGAGTATTTATTTTGAAAGATAAAAACTCACAATTACTTATTAGAATAGGTGATAAACATGCTATATTAGATTGTTCAGAAGCGAACTGTAAATATCCTCTGAAAGAATTAATAGCTCCAAAGCAAGATTTGGAAAAAAAAGAGGAAGGCTTCTTAGATAAATTCTTCTCATTATTTTCTGCCTCACATGATGATAATGCAACATTAGATGGATTGCTAGTTGCAGAAAAATCTGGCATTTCTAGAAGTTTTAATGATACTAATATCATTTTTATAGAAACAATAAAGATAATGGATGGCTATCCTTTGAAGATTGATTTTAGTAGTTCTATAGATGCTGATAAAACAGGAAATAACGAATTTAATGTATTAGTAAAGAACAAATATTCAGATAGAATCATCTTTGAACAAACAATTACTGAAACATATTTTACCATAAATAATACTGTA
>CABXPN010000053.1 GCA_902514225.1 uncultured Bacteroidota bacterium | reverse complement strand
TTTGTTAGATTCAATAACAGTATTACCGAATATTAAGACTCATTCCAGAGGTAGAGAAACAAATGGAAGTTCCACTTGGTCTGTATTTGATAATGCAACTCCTACTATTGCAAATATAGGGGCATTTGAACGATACTCTTCTACTCCTATTTTTTCTATCCCTTCAGGATATTATAGCGGATCTGCACAAGTAATAATAACATCAGCTGATCCTAACGTAACTATATATTATACTACTGATGGTAGAAGACCTGACAATACATCTACTCAATATACCACTCCTATAACTTTTACTCAAACCACAGTTTTAAAAGCGGTTGCTTATAATTCTAATCCTAATATTCTTCCCTCTTTCATTGAATACTGTACTTACTTTGTTGATGACACTCACACCATCCCAATTCTATCAATCTCAGGTGATGAGGTTTTAGATTTATTAGATGGAGGATGGGGAAGTACAAGTCTTGAACCGGAAGGTACTATAGAATGGTTTGATAAAGATGGTATTATATTGGACAAAGGAATGGGTGAGTTTAATAAGCATGGGAATGATTCCTGGGCTTATGATCAAAGAGGTTTTGATTATGTTATGAGAGATCAATTTGGATATAATTATGCTCTTAAGGATAAACTATTTATGACAAAAAATAGGGATAAATTTCAAAGGGTGATTGTAAAGGCTGCTGCGAACGATAATTATCCATTTTCTTATGGAGGTTCTGGGGCTCATATTCGAGATGCTTATGTAAATCATTTATCTCAACTTGCAGGTTTACGATTGGATGAACGATCAACTACCTCTTGTATTGTTTATTTGGATGGGGATTATTGGGGAGTTTATGAAATGAGAGAAAAAGTAGATGATCATGATTTTACAGATTATTATTATGATCAGGATAAAAATAATTTACAATATTTAAAAACTTGGGGTGGTACGTGGACGGAATACGGAGCTCCAAATGCACAGCCAGACTGGGACAATTTTGTAAACTTTGTTACCACGAACCCTATGGTGGTTCCCGCTAATTATAATACAGCTAAATCTGAATATAATACGGGAAGTTTAATAGATTATTTCTTACTAAATTCGTATGTGGTTTGTGCAGATTGGCTAAATTGGAATACAGCATGGTGGAGAGGAATGGATCCAGCTGGTGATAAGAAGAAATGGAGATATACTTTATGGGACATGGATAATACTTTTGATCATGGAACAAATTATACAGGAGTTCCTACCATGTCAGTCAATGCAGACCCATGTGATCCTAGTAGTTTAAGTGATCCAGGAGGCCAAGGGCATGTTCCCATTTGGAATGAGTTTCTTACAAATGATGATTTCTTTACGGACTATGTAAATAGATGGCAAGATTTAGCTACTGGTGACTTGTCTTGTCAGAACATGGTAGATCTTCTGGACAGTATGATTGCTGTGATTGATCCAGAGATGCCAGGACAAATTGCGAAATGGGGAGGAAATTATGCAACTTGGCAATCTAATGTTCAAGATATGAGGAACTTTATTTTAGCTAGATGTAGCATTATGAATGATGGTTTTATTCCTTGTTATCCAACTTTATCAGGACCGTATAATGTAACTGTAGAAATTGTAGGAATTGGTGAGGTAGAAATGAGTGATGATAATATAATCAATGAAATAAATACACCTCAAGTTTATAGTAGATTTGGAGGAATAGCTTTACCATTTGATGTTAAAAGTGGTACGTTCCAGAATTGGGAAGTAATACCATCAGGAGTTTATGTTTATGACCCTCTTGTTGATACTCTAGAGTTGGAATTACTTGGAGATGTTACTGTAATAGCAAATTTTATTCCTCCTACACCAACCAGAGATATTGTGTATAAAGTTGAACCTGCCGGAACTACAACATCAATAGATGTGAATGGAGTAAATATAAGCGCTTTCCCAACATCTATAAATTATACAATAGGAGATACGGTTTCGGTAATTCCTCAAATTGATCCTCTTTGGGGGTTCAGTTATTGGGAAACAGACTCAGTAATTATGATGCCACTTAATACTAATCAAACAGATTCATTTTATGTGAATTATCATGATACAGTAGTTCTGCATATTTATGAACTCCCTACAATTGAAGCATTTATTTCTGGAGATGTAAGTATTTGTGATAATGATGAAAATCCTGCTGAGGTAAAAATTTATTTTAGTGGAATTGCGCCTTTTACCTTTGCATATAAACATAATGGTATAGTAAATGACCCAATTATAACTACAGAAAATCCGTATATTGTTTATACAAAAGAAGATGGATTATATGAGTTAGTTAGTTTTTCGGATGTAGCAGAAGTAGGAGGTATTAGCGGAATGGCAATTGTTACTGTATTGGAATCACCAATTGCTAATTTCCATCTTACAGACTCGGACACCTTAAACATCTTGGACGCTACTACAGAATTTATTGATGAATCTGAAGGAAATATAATAGATTGGGAGTGGGATTTCGGAGATAATTCTGCTTATGACTTTACAGAAAGTCCAACACATACTTTTCCAGATATAGCGCAATCTTATACGGTTTCTTTGGTTGTAACGGATAATAATTCATGCAAGGATACAACATTCAGAAATATTACTATTTTAGATAAATATTGGATTTATATTCCTAATTCATTTACCCCAGATAACGATCAAATAAACGACAAATTTTGTATTTCGTATAATGGAATTAGGGAAGAAACATTTAGTTTTACTGTTTATGACAGATTCTCGAATGTAGTGTATTCTACAAATGACATAACAGAGTTAGATTGTAATAATGGTTGGGATGGTAATTACCAAGAAACAGGCAATCCTTTGTTAATGTCAACTTATATATATGAAGTAAACTATAAGGATTTTGAAGGATGGAAACACCAAGATTTCGGAACTATTTTTATTATTAGATAAGTAGAGAAATATACAATAAAAAAAGGCTGAAGATTTCTTCAGCCTTTTTTGTACTCTTGATGAACAGGAAATTCAAAAAATCAAAGTAGATTTAGAATCACTGTTTTCGTTAAAATCACTACTAATCTCTAAAGGATTATAATCTTTCAACGCTAATTTTCATACGACATTCATCCATTTCTTCTTTAAAAGATGGATCGGCTTTTGCCTTTTCTTCACAAGGATCTAATTTTGGAGCCCATTTTTCTCTTATTTTTCTATTCTGTTCTATGGCCTCAGGTGTAGTTGTTGCTTCATACCAAGCATCAAAATCATCTGTTGAACTAGGTATACCCTGTTCTTTCTCCCATTCTAGAATCTCCTGTATTGAATCAAAAGAATACTCAGCGCAATCACAAGCAGATGGTGACCCATCTCCACAAGAAGTTAACACTACTGAAGCAAAAAAGAAAGCTCCACAAATTGTCATTAATTTTTTCATAATTTATTATTTTAATATTTGCCTACTCTATTAAGTTTTCAGCTAACCTTTATTATAGCAATAATACAAAAAAAAACCGTAGAATATTATTCTACGGTTTATGTACCCGGGACGGGACTTGAACCCGTACGAGCATTACTGCTCATTGGATTTTAAGTCCAACGTGTCTACCAATTCCACCACCCGGGCAGGGTGTATTTATAAAAAGAACTAAGAGCGAGTGATGGGATTCGGACCCACGACCCTCACCTTGGCAAGGTGATGCTCTACCCCTGAGCTACACTCGCATTGGGTCGGCAAATTTAATTAAATATTTTTCTCTGCCAACAAATTTTTTATTTTCCTATTAGTTTTTTTATCTCGTTTAATTTCATCAATGCTTCTACCGGAGTTAAAGTATTGATATCTATGTCTGTAATTTCATCTCTTATCTGAATAAGAGTTGGGTCATCTAACTGAAAAAAGCTAAGTTGCATCTTATCTTTATTAGATATTTTAGTTTTGTTATCCTCTTTTGTTCTATTGCTTTCTAGTTTTTTCAGAATCTCTTCACTTTTCCTGATAATTTGTTTTGGCATTCCTGCCATCTTAGCTACATGTATTCCGAAACTATGTTCCGATCCTCCTTTTACTAGAGTCCTGATAAAAATTATTTTTTTACCAATTTCTTTTACTGAAACATTATAGTTTTTTATTCTATTAAAGCTGTCAGTCATATCATTTAATTCATGATAATGAGTTGCAAAAAGTGTTTTAGCTTTACTTTCATTTTCATGCAGATATTCAGCAATAGCCCATGCAATAGAAACTCCATCATAAGTAGAAGTTCCTCTACCAATTTCATCTAATAAAATTAAACTTCTATCCGAAAGGTTATTTAGGATACTAGCAGTTTCGTTCATTTCTACCATAAAAGTAGATTCTCCCATTGATATATTGTCGGAAGCTCCAACTCTTGTGAAAATCTTGTCTACAATCCCAATTTCAGCAGCTTCTGCCGGAACAAAACTTCCTATTTGGGCCATAAGTACGATTAAAGCTGTTTGTCGTAATAAAGCAGACTTACCCGACATATTAGGTCCTGTAATCATCATTATTTGTTGGTGTTCTCTATCTAACTGAACATCATTTGCAATATATGTTTCATCAGAAGATAATTGATGTTCGATAACAGGATGTCTACCTTTTTTAATCAATAATGAAGTTCCTTCAGTAATATTTGATCTGTTATAATTATTGTTTTTTGCTATTGTTGCAAATGAAAACAAACAATCAAGCTGAGAGATAAGTTGCGAGTTAAGTTGAATAACAGAAACATATTCTAACATACTTTGTACAAGTTCAGAATATAATCTTGTTTCTAATTCTAATATTTTACCTTCTGCAGATAGAATTTTACTTTCATATTCTTTAAGTTCCTCTGTAATATATCTTTCAGCACTTACTAATGTTTGTTTCCTAATCCACTCTTCTGGCACTTTATCTTTATGTATGTTTCTTACTTCCAGATAATACCCAAAAACATTATTAAAAGATATTTTTAAAGATGGAATTCCAGTTTTCTCAGTTTCTCTTTCTAATATTTTCTGAAGAAAATCTTTTCCAGATTTTGATAAATTTCTTAATTCATCTAATTCCAAATTTACTCCTTCTTTTATAACACCACCTTTATTCACAGCAATTGGAGGATTCTCAGTTATTGTCTCTTCA
>CABXPN010000052.1 GCA_902514225.1 uncultured Bacteroidota bacterium | reverse complement strand
ATTTTTATATTTATTTACTATATTTGCTATGTTACTACGACAAGAACTTTAAAAATATATTTTAAACTTTAACTTTCATGAAAAAACTATTTTTTCTAATTATAACAACACTATTTAGTATAAGTGCTTTTACGCAGGATTGTGGAGGGATTTCGTGTATCGCTAATCCTAACATTATTCAAGAAGATATAATAATTTGTTATCAAGAATTACCAGATAGTAATAGTTATTGGGGTACCTCGTGTTCTTCTTCAGAGTGTTACCAAGTATGTGAAAACTCTTATAATACTTTTTCTACTTCTTATAATGTTGGAAGTAATTATAGTTGGATTGTAACCGGAGGGCAAATAGTTGCCACTAATAGCTCAGGTAATATAATCTCTGTATTATGGGGTCCACAGGGATCAGGAAATGTATCTGTAGAAGAGACTGATTCTATTGGTTGCACTCAGACTGCATCTACATGTGTAGAGATAATCACCAAACCTATTGCTTCAATTTCAACTATTCCTTCTTCAACAACAATTTGCCAGAATACAAATATTCAATTTTTTGCGGAAAATTTAAATCCTACAACTCTTTCCTCAAACCAAGACACTTGTAGTGGTCAACAAACAACATGGTTCACAGACAGTACAGTTTATGTATATGATCTAACATATTTTTGGGATTTTGATGATGGAACAACTTCAACAGATCAGAATCCATTTCACAGTTATAGTTCTCCTGGAAGTTATACTATAAGTCTCATTATTAGCAACGCTTGTCAGTGTGCAGATACCATTACAACAACTATACAAGTTATAAATACTTTGGGGCCAGAGATTACTACTTCTTGTATTGGAACAATATGTGAAGGGGATACCATTGAGTATTGTACAAATGCTGTTTCACCAAGTTGGATTATTGAAGGAGGGGTTTTATATAATTCATTTAATACTGACGCATGTATTCTTGTTATTTGGGATAATTTTGATAATGAATTAAATGATGGGTTAGGTTCTGTTTTGCTTGCAGATTTAAGTAGTAGTTGTGGTTCTTCTTCTTCTATTATGAATATACCAGCGGTACCAACTAATCCATTTATAACAGGAGAGGTTAATCCATGTGACAATACTTATCACAAATATTCATTTGCTTGCATTCCAGGAGTAAATTATAGTTGGCAGCTTGTTGGTGCTCCTTGGGGAGTTTCTATTATTGATGGTCAGGGAACCTCAGAGATTACTATTTACAATCAATGGGCATGGGGAGCGTCTTATCAAATATTATTAAATATATCTTCCTCTACTTTAGAATGCTTATTTAATCCAATCTCTTTAAATATTGATGTACTTTCTACACTTAACATATACGGAAGCACATCTATTTGCGATAGTAGTATTGCGACATATTATTCTTCGTCTGGTATAGTTGAATGGGAGGTGCTAAATGGGACTATACAATCTCCTGCTGGGCCACCATATATTGCTTCTCAAATAGATGTAATTTGGGATCAAGGGCACGGAACAGGTATTGTTAAAGCAATCCCTACTAGTACAGGAATATTTTGTAATGATTTAGCGATTAAATCTATCAATATTATTGATAACCCACAAGAACCAATTGATATTGTTAATGATGTTCTAGGAGATACTTTAGTATGTCCTGGAGAGACTTATCTTTATACGATTGACCCAACAAATACTACATCTTCCATAAATGCTACTTATTCTTGGTCAATAACAGGAGGAACTCCTGCTACTCATAATGGTGATAACTGCGTTATTACATGGAATGCAACAGGTCCATATAGTATTGATGTTGTAAATTCAACAAATGGATGGCCGACTTGTCAATCATCATCTTTTCTAAAAACAATTAATTCATTGTCTCTTGCTTCACCAGTAATTAGTGGTAGTTCTATAGTCTGTACTAATGATAGAAGTAATTTTGAGATAACTAATGTATATCCTAATGATGCAGTTATTACTTGGGGAGTAGCAGATGCTAGCCTTGGTAGTGTAGTTAGCGGACAAGGAAGTAGTAATGCTACTATTGAATGGGGTGATCAGTTAGGATCTACTGATATCATAGTTACAGTGGAGATATGTGGAGCTACAGTAAGTAATACATTTCCAGTTACTCTAATAGGTACAAGTGTTAGTTTTACTATTCCAAATAATATAGTATGTCCGCAATCTAGTGTAACTTTTACAGCATCTTCTTTAATAGGAGATTTTAGTTGGAATTTTGGAGATGGTAATACAACTACCTTGACTAATACATCAACAGTAACTCATAGCTATTCTACAGCTGGAGAGTACAATGTTATTTTAACTCTAATTGATGGAAATCAGTGTACATCTGTTGCAACTAATTTAATAGAAATTTCTGGTCCTGTAGGACATATAAATCCTAATCCAAATTCAGGCAGTATACAATATTGTGATGGACATACGATTTCTGAAGTATTAAGTGTTACTACAGCCTCAAATGCAAACCCATCCTCATGGGAGTGGTATCATAATGGCAGTTTGGTTCAAAATGGAGGAAATACTTACCCTATAATTTTAAGTCCTCCAAATTATACATCAGCAGGAACTTATAATGTAGTTCTTACAGACGTTAATGGTTGTTCTAATTCAACAGATAATCTTAATTTAAATATTGTTACTTGTCCAGTAAATTCATGTACTGGTGGTAGTTGTGGAACATGTCCTAACACTCCTATACCACACACTTTTGCTTGTAATAGTAATATTGGAACTTGGGATGTTAATTTTAGTTCTACTAATGGGAATCCTGCAATCTTTGCTATTTCAGGTGTAGTATTTGCTAGTAATACAACTAATGCAAGTTATACTTTTACAGAGGCAGGAACATATACTATTGGTTGTTATAATCTAAGTGGATCTCGAATAGGTCTTCAAGAGATTACTATTCCATTTGTAGTTGATTGGAAATCCTTTGCATATTGTGATTCTGCTAATAATAATCAAATTACAATGAATTTTAGAGATACATCTTCCTATTTATTAGGCATATCTGGAGTTTCATATTTTTGGAATTTTGGAGATGGGAACACTTCTGTTTTACAGAATCCAATCCATACCTATACATTTCCTGGTATATATACAGTTGATTTTACCGTTTCTTATGGTGGTTTTACATGTAATAAAACACAACAGGTAGAAGCAGAATTTAATGCTGCATTTGTGTATTCTGGACCTGAATGTGAGCAGACTCCAACAATCTCATTCCTTTCAGGATTTACCCCTCCTAATATTCAGATATTATCTTGGCAATGGAATTTTGATGATGGAGCAACATCAGCACGAGAGACTCCTGATAGAACCTATAGTCAGTCAGGTTTGTATAATCCATCCTTATTAGCCACTAGTATTAATGGCTGTGTAGATTCTGTTACTATTCCATTAGTTATCTATTCAAAACCAACAATTACTTCACTCAGTTCTGTTAATTCATTTTGTGTAAATGATCCACAGCTAGATTTAAGTACAGTTATTAGTTATTCTACTTCAAATGGAGAAACAGAGAGTTGGTCAGGGAATGGAGTTGAATATAGCTTTGGGACTTATTATTTTAATCCATTGCTTGCTGGTGGAGGAACACATGAAGTTTGTGTTACCATAACAGATATAAATGGATGTACAGACTATCAATGTATTAATATTATTGTTATATGTCCTGAGAAACCGAGAATATTTGGAGAATCTGATTATTGTGAGGATATTTATTATCAATATTTAGAAACACAAATAGGATTTGCAGATTATACATGGTATGTAGATAACGTTTTGTATGCTGGACCATCAAATTCGGGTAGTTATGACTATTTCTATAATACAGTTGGAACATATGACATTACAGTCTCTTTTGTTGATGATAATGGTTGTACTGGAACTTCTGAACCATTTATATTACAAGTTCATCCTTCTCCTAATTTGGTTTATGTATCTAGCACAGGAATCTGTCCAGAAACACAAATTACATTAACACATAATGGAAGTCAAAGTAATGTTGATTATTACTGGAATACAATTCCTCAACAAACTGGCAATTCAGTAGATGTGATTGCTGAGGCTAATTATGAATACCAAGTAATATCAGTAAATCAATTTGGATGTGAATCAACTAGTTGGAATGCGGTTGAGATTCCAAACAATGTGAATATGTGCAATATGCTTTCAGGTTGTTTTTGTGATTCTTCATTGATGTATGGATCTACAGGGTTAATCAATATATCAGGATTACAAAATCCATGGAATTATTCATCATATGAATGGCTTCAGAACGGTATTTCATTTGTACCTCCACAAAATTCAAGTTCTTTAATAATAGATCCATTAGATCCTAATTACCTAAATTTAGTTGTAGGAAATATTAGTTTATCAGTAACTGATTATTTTGGTTGCAGTTACGAATCTGAAGATTTAATTATTGAACCAAATTGTTCATCTCCATCTATTTTTTATGTGAATTCAGAAATTTGCCTAGGAGACACGTTATATGTAGGTAATAACACATATAGTTCTCCAGGACATTATGTAGATAGTCTGCTTTCTACACAAGGTTCTGATAGTATAATTCATACTAGTTTAACAGTGTATCCTATTTTAACCTCTAATCAGTATTTTGATATATGTCAGGGAGATAGTGTTATAATTGGATTAAATATATATGATTCTGCTGGAGTATATGTAGATACACTTTCGAGTATACATAATTGTGATAGCTTAGTTTATACACATATAAATATTTCTATTCCAGATCCTCAGATAATCTTAACCGGTAATTCTTTGCAATTATCTGTTATTGGAGGAATAGCTCCTTATACAATTGAGGTTGGAAATCAGAATGGAATTATAGTAACTGCAAGTTTAAGTTCTACATCTTTATCTTATAATTATAATCCAATTATTAATGGATTATATTATTTTATTGTAATAGATGATTTAGGTTGTATTTCGGATACTATTTTTTATTTAGTTGAGATTTTCCCAACGTTAATAAACGAATTTGGCATAAGTAGTTTAAATATTTTTCCAAACCCAAGTAGAGATGTATTTAATGTAACATTCACATCGGATAATAAACAATCCATAGAGGTTAGAGTAGTAAACTTAGTTGGAGAGATTATCTTCACAGAGAACTTAGAAAACTTTGTGGGTGAATATATTCATTCATTTAACTTAGGGGACTATTCTAAAGGAGTTTACTTATTAGAATTAGATACCGATAATGGAATAGTCAACAAAAAACTAATTTTACAATAAAAATTATTTTTAAAAGTAATTTTTAATCA
>CABXPN010000051.1 GCA_902514225.1 uncultured Bacteroidota bacterium | reverse complement strand
ATTAAAAGTAATATACCATATACAGCAAAAGATAAATTCGAAAAAATGAAGGAAGAGAATCCTTCTTTAAATATTTTACAACAAAAATTAGGGCTTGACCCAGAATATTAACTAAAATTAATTATGAAAACAAAACAAATTTTAACAATTGCACTAGTAGTAATAGCGCTTGGATATTTAACTTTTAATTCAATGAATAACGAAAAAATGAAAATAGAAAACAATTACGAAAATGTAGATAATGACCCTTTAAATGCTAGGGTTTATACTTTAGATAATGGGCTAAAAGTATATTTAACATCTTATGCAGATGCTCCAAGAGTACAAACTAACATTGCAGTAAGAGCAGGAAGTAAGAATGACCCTTCTAACGCAACTGGTTTAGCACATTATTTAGAGCACATGCTTTTTAAAGGAACTGATGTTTATGGTTCTTTAGATTATGAAAAAGAAAGACCATTATTAGAAAAGATTGAATCTTTGTATGAAGAATACAGATCTATTGATATGTCGGATACAATTAACAGAGAAAGAGTCTGGGCACAAATTGATTCCGTTTCTGGAGAGGCAGCAAAGTTTGCAATTGCTAATGAGTACGATAAGATGGTAACTTCATTAGGAGCTAAAGGAACGAATGCTTATACATCTAACGAAAAAACAGTTTATATAAATGATATTCCTTCTAATCAAATTGAAAAATGGTTAAGATTAGAATCAGAAAGATTTAGATATCCTGTTTTCAGATTATTTCACACAGAATTAGAAGCAGTTTATGAAGAGAAAAATAGAGGATTAGATAATGATGGAAGAAAAATGTTTGAAGCTCTTTTAGATGGATTATTTCCAACTCATCAATACGGTCAGCAAACTACTATCGGAACAATTGAACATCTTAAAAATCCTTCTTTAACAGAAATCAGAAAGTATTTTAATAAATATTATGTACCAAATAATATGGCTATTTGCTTATCAGGTGATTTTGACTATGATGAAACAATAAAATTAATTGAAAAATACTGGGGAGGATTTGAAATGAAAGAAGAACCTACTTTTGAAGTTATTAAAGAATCTCCTATAACAGAAGTTGTAGAAACTGAAGTTTGGGGTCCTGAAGCAGAAAGATTATATATGGGGTTCCGTTTTGATGGATCAAATACTGAAGATTCTAAAATGCTATCTATGATAGATATGGTACTTTCTAATTCTTCTGCCGGATTAATTGACTTAAATCTAAATCAATCTCAAGAATTAATTGGAGGAGGTTGTTTCCCTATGATAATGAAAGATTATTCTCTACACGGATTTTATGGAAGTCCTAAACCTGGACAAACTTTAGAAGAAGTTAAGGATTTATTACTTTCTCAGATTGAAGAAGTTAAAAAAGGTAATTTTCCAGATTGGTTAGTTGGTGCTATTATTTCTGATTTAAAACTAAACCAGATTAAAAAATTAGAAAGCAATAGTGGTAGAGCAAACGAATTTGTAGATGCATTTACATTAGGTATTTCTTGGGAAGACCATCAAAATGAAATGGCAGAATTAGAAAAAGTTACAAAGCAAGATATTATTGATTTTGCAAACGAAAATTATTCTGACAATAATTATGTTGTAGTTTATAAAAGAACGGGTGAAGATAAATCGATTCCGAAAGTTGATAAGCCAGCAATTACTCCTGTTTCTGTAAATAGAGAAGATCAATCAGACTTTTTAGTTTCTATTACTGAAGAAAAAGTAAAGGATATTGAACCTGTGTTCTTAAATTTTGAAGAGGATATTAAAAAATCAACTGTTGGTGATTTGAACCTTATTTATAAAGAGAATATAGAAAACGAGAGGTTTCGTTTAAACTATATTGTTGATATGGGGACAAACAATGATGACAGATTAAAATTAGCTACAGATTATCTAAAATATTTAGGTACTAAGGAATTAACTTCCTCTGAAGTACAACAAGAGTTTTATAAGTTAGGATGCGATTTGTCAGTTAATTGTAGCTCCGAAAAAGTTCAGGTTACTTTAAGTGGATTACAATCTAATTTTGATGAATCTGTTATGTTATTTGAAAATATATTATCAAATGCTATTGCAGATGAACAAGCACTTGATAATCTTAAACTATCAAAAATAAAAGAAAGAACTGATGCTAAATTAAACAAGCAAACTATTCTTTGGTCTGCTATGATGAGTTATGCAAAATATGGAGATAATTCTTCATTCTTAAATAAAATGTCAGAAGAGAAGTTAAACAATGTAACTTCATCAGAATTAGTTGATTTGATTCATAATTTAACTTCTTACACTCACAGAATACTTTATTATGGACCAGAAGAAATAAATGTTGTTTCTGAAAAACTAACAGAATTACATACAAATAATACAAACTTAACTCCTGTTCCTGAAAAAGTTAAATATACTGAATTACCTCTTGATGTTCCTACAGTTTATATTGTTGATTATGACATGCAACAAGCTGAGGTTTTATTATTAGCAAAGGGAGATAATTTACAAATTAATGAAATTCCTCAAATTATGTTTCATAACTCTTATTTTGGAGGAGGTATGAGTTCTATTGTATTTCAAGAAATGAGAGAGTCGAAAGCACTTGCTTATTCGGTATATAGTACTTATTCAATTCCTAAAGATCTAAATAAATCTCATTATTCGTTTTCTTATATTGGTACTCAATCTGATAAATTAGGTGAAGCAATAAATGGTATGACTGAATTATTAGAAAATATGCCACAGTCAGAAGAGAACATGGAAAATGCCAAAAAGGGAATTGAACAAAAATTTAGAACGGAAAGAATAACAAAATCTAAATTATTATCTTCTTACGAAAATGCAATTAAGATAGGAATTGATTATGATATCAGAGAAAGTGTTTACAATGAGGTTAAAGATATGGATATGACTACACTTCTGAATTTCCATAATTCTCATATTTCTGGTGAAAACAGAGTTGTTATGGTGCTTGGTTCAAAAGAAAACTTGGATTTAGAAGTCTTAAAAAACTATGGAGAAATTAAATTCCTTTCTTTAGAGGATATTTTTGGGTACTAATAAAAAATAAAACAGAAAACAAAAATTGATGAGTGATGAAAAATCGAAAATAATTTACACAAAAACGGATGAAGCACCAATGCTTGCAACACATTCTTTTTTACCAATTGTAAATGCATTTGTAAAGAATGCAGATGTTGAAATTGAAACAAAGGATATTTCATTAGCGGCAAGAGTTTTGGCTTTGTTTCCTGAATATTTAGAGGAAAACCAAAGAGTGAATGATGCTCTTTCTGAATTAGGAGAATTGGTGAGAAATCCTGAGGCAAACATCATTAAGTTGCCAAATATTTCGGCATCTGTACCTCAGTTAGTATCAACAATTAAGGAATTGCAAGTAAAAGGATTTAATATTCCTAATTACCCAGCAGATGCAAAAACTGATGAGGAAAAGGAAGTTCAGATTAAGTATAATAAAGTAAAAGGTTCGGCTGTAAATCCTGTTTTGCGTGAAGGAAATTCGGATAGGAGAGCACCAAAAGCTGTAAAGAATTATGCGAAAATAAATCCACATTCAATGGGGGAGTGGAGTTCAGACTCTAAAACTCATGTTGCAACTATGAGTGAGGGGGATTTTCATCATAATGAAAAATCAGTTTGTGTAGAAAATGCAACTGATGTAAAAATTGAACTTTTTACAAATGAAGGTTCTACAGTTTTAAAAGAAAGTACTCCACTTTTAGCAAAAGAAATAATTGATACTTCTGTAATGAGTAAAAGATCTTTATTATCTTTTTTAGATAGAGAAATTAAAGATGCTAAAGATAGTAATATCTTACTTTCATTACATATGAAAGCTACAATGATGAAGGTTTCAGACCCAATTATTTTTGCTCATGCTGTTAATGTTTTCTTTGCAGATTTAATTGTAAAACATCAAGATACTTTTAATGAGTTAGGAGTTGATTTTAAAAATGGATTTGGTGATTTAATCAATAAATTACAGAACAAATCATCAGAAAAAAGAGAAGAAATTGAAAAAGATATTGCTTTAGCTTTTGAGAATAACGCAAATTTAGCAATGGTAGATTCTGATAGAGGAATTACAAACCTTCATGTACCTTCTGATGTAATTATTGATGCTTCAATGCCTGCTATGATTCGTACTTCAGGGCAAATGTGGAACAGAGATAACAAAACAGAAGACACTAAAGCAATTATTCCTGATAGTTCGTATGCTAGTATATATAGTGCAACTATTGATTTTTGTAAAGCAAATGGTGCTTTTGATCCTACTAATATGGGTACTGTCCCTAATGTTGGTTTAATGGCTCAAAAAGCTGAAGAGTACGGTTCTCACGATAAAACTTTTGAAATTAAATCTGATGGTGTTGTAAAAGTTACTGATTCTGATGGTAATGTTTTATTAGAACATACTGTTGAACAGGGTGATATTTGGAGAATGTGTCAAACAAAAGATGAACCTATTAAGGATTGGGTAAAGCTTGCAGTAAATAGAGCAAAAGCAACTAATTGGCCAACAATATTCTGGTTAAATAAAGATAGATCTCATGACTCTCAAATTATTATGAAAGTAAATGAATTTTTGAAAAATCATAATACTGAAGGTTTAGATATACAGATTTTAGCTCCTTATGATGCTACAATTTTCACTTTAAATAGAGTTAAAAAAGGAGAGAATACTATTTCTGTTTCAGGAAATGTATTAAGAGATTATTTAACTGATTTATTTCCTATTTTAGAATTAGGAACTTCAGCAAAAATGCTTTCTATTGTTCCGCTTATGAATGGTGGAGGTTTGTTCGAAACTGGAGCTGGAGGATCTGCTCCAAAGCATGTTCATCAATTAGTTTCTGAAGGACACTTAAGATGGGATTCTTTAGGAGAGTTTTTAGCACTTATCGAATCTTTAAGACATCTTTCGGATGCAACAAATAATGGTAAAGCAAAAATAATTGCTGATGCATTAGAAGTAGCTACCGAGAACTTACTTACAAAAGGGAAATCACCTAAAAGAAAAGTTGGGGAGTTGGACAATAGAGGCTCTCATTTTTATTTAGCAATGTATTGGTCTCAGGAATTATCAAATCAATCAGATGATTTAGAGTTGAAAGAAATTTTCTCTGAAATTTATAATAAATTATCTGCTTCTGAAAATGAAATAATTTCTGAGTTAAGCGTTGCACAGGGCAAAGAAGAAGAAATAAATGGTTATTATTTCCCAGATACTAATTTGGTTTATGATGTAATGAGACCTAGCAATACATTAAATAATATAATTGATAATATATAATCTGAATTTTAAATAAAAAAGATCCCAATTCTT
>CABXPN010000050.1 GCA_902514225.1 uncultured Bacteroidota bacterium | reverse complement strand
AATACAAACTTAAAAAAATAAATCGATTTTCTCTTTTGCCAATTATCTTTTAAAATAATTCTTATTGAAGAATTAACTTTTTATTGACTATTCCATCATCTGTCTGTATTTCCAAAAAGTATATCGCTTTGGAATATTTTTCTAAACTTATAGAATTACTATACTTACCAATATGGTTGTTTACATTATCTCTATAAACAATCTCTCCAACTAAATTTACTACTCTTATCTCTATGGATTGTTTACTATCGGATATAAATGTTACATTAAATACATCTCTACTTGGGTTCGGATAAATCTCTAAATTATTGATTGATGTTACACCCTCAACTCTTATTGATGTTGGCTGTGTCCAAAGTACCGGTCCGTCCCATCCTGATGATCTATAAGGACCACCTGATGGATTACACCATGTTCTCCACATAACCCTATAATCTGTTCCTGGAGTTAAACCATTCTTGTCTTTACAAAGTATTGGTGAGAATACTCCCATACCTCCAATATTACTAAAGGAACTTCCTGGCACGTTTTCTCTATATTGTAATCTTACAAATGCGTAAGTAGAAACACTATCCCAACAGAATTGAGTCTTAGTGTTAGTGATTGGAGTTGGTATTACATTAATTACATTATCACATTGTGGAGCTGTGGTAAATTGTCCATTTGCATGCCACTGAACTGTAGATGCATTACAATACCATATTTTAAAGTCATATTCATATGTTGTACTTGGAGTTAATCCAAGAACTAATTTAGAAGTATTAGACGTATTACATCCACTTCCTACTGGTACTCCCATTGTTTTAGTACTCCAACTATTAGTACCTACTTCTCTGTAACGGAATCTGATTTGATCTACTTGACAATATTGTGAATTCATATTATCCCAATTAAAGGTTGCTCTATCGTGAATGATGTCACTTATAAATACACCTGTTATTGATCCACAAACATTTGGATAAATACATGAACTGTCATCACAAGTAGCACTTACGTTATAATTAGATGCAATACTATCAGTACAACCATAAACACAATACACACAACTACCGTCATCAATTGTTGCTGCAGTATAGTAATTTATAGCGGTTGAATCTGTACACCCATATAAAAATGGCAAACACGAACCATCATCTGTATTTGCTGCAGGATTGTAATTAAAAGCTGTTGAATCTATACATCCAAATATTATTGGAATACAACTACTATCACCTATGTTTGAAAGTGGATTATAATTAAATGCTGTAGAATCTGTACACCCTAATACGTCAGTATTAATAGAAAGATTAATGTTGTCTAAATCTATTCTCCACATATTTGAATTACTATGAGCTTTCCAAGCAATATAATATGTTCCTGAAGTTGGAACTGAGAAATTTATAAATGTTGAGTCATACATGTCATTAGTAAGAGAATCCATTACAATAAGGTTTGAATTCATAGATGTACTACTTTGAGCATCCCCAATATATACAGATAAATTCTCTGGCCAGAGGAATCCTGCTACTCTATAATAGAAAGATAAATCATAGGCTTCTGATGAATCTAAAATAAAACATTGTGAAAATAGCCAGTCTTCTGCAGGAGTAACTCCATCAATATTATAATTATAGAACATTCCTCCACTAAAATTAACGCCTGTGACTGCACTTTGATTCCATGAAAATCCGTCATTATTTGCATCTTCAATAAGCCATCCACTTATATCTTCATTTGTTTCAAATCCCATAGTATAATCAGATACATAAAATGAATGGAAATAGTCATAAATATAAACAGAATCTGTGTAAGTACATCCTAAAGAATCAGTTATTGTTAAAGTAAAATTTCCTCCTGTATCCACTACTATATTTTGAGTGGTTTCTCCTGTGCTCCATAAATAATTATATCCACTAACACTAAAAACAGTAAATAAACTATCGCACTTTGTTAAAGTATCTGCTAAAACAGAAGATAAATTACAATATATACAACTTCTGTCATCAACTGTTGCAAGAGAATTATAATTAAAAGCTATTGAATCTGTACATCCCATAACAGGATTTAGTTTTTTTGTTGGCTGTTGAAATCCTTGTGTTAAATCCAAACTATTAGAATAGGAAGTGCTAATAATAGGTTCTCCAATTGTTCTTGATAATGAAAAATTACCCACTACAGTTTGATTCCCTCCACTAGAAAGAACCTTAGTTCCTAACTGCTGGGAGAAAGAAAAAAAACTAATTAAAACAAAACCCAATAAGACAATAGATTTTTTCATTTGGATATTACTCAAAAGCCATCCAAAAAGCATCAAGATCTTGTGCCCAACTATAGCTATCCACTCTATTTACAATCATTTCAAAACCAGTGTTTGTTACCGAGCGTACAGTAATATTAAAAGAATCGTCAAAAATTGTTCCTGGCTGTGCAGAAGCTGTACAAATTATATTTGGAGGATTAGTAAATGGAGTTGGAAATGTTACAGATACAATCTTAATACCTAAACCAGGTTCTGGTCCAACATCAACCTTACCTCCTTGCATATTCGAAAAAAAAGAAGGTGAATGCAAAGCATAAGGGACACTTAAAAGTTGATCAATTCCCATATTTACAAAGCCACTCCCATCATCTGTTTCTACTTGTAAGCTATGAGGTGCTCCTCCCCAATTAATATCACTAAATGCAGCAACTGCACCAGCAGCAGTAGATGCTCCTTGACCAACAACAAGCGTAAAAAGCCCATAATTGTTTGTGGAAGTAGAATGTAATTCTTCCCATACATTCGTTCCATTTGAAAGGATAGTAAGTCGAATGGTCAAATTCTGATTAAGAATCTCGTTACCTAGAGTGTCTCTTGCTATTGCCTGATAGTTTATTCCTTGTGGTACGCTTTGTGCAAAAATAACTACACAAAACAGTACACTTAATAAAGTTAATAGTTTTTTTTTCAAATTATTTATTTAATGTTGTTGTATTTATTATTCCTTCTAATTCTTTTAGCCTTTCATCAAAATCTGTTCGAATTTCCGCTACCTCTGTTTCTAAGGATTCTATTGTTTGTTGCTGACTGAGAATTAATCTATAAAGTTCCTGAGTTGCAGACACATTTAACATAGAAAGAGATTCATAATCTACCGCATGGAAATCATCTACCTCTCTTCCATACACAAAAACTTCACCGGACTTATCTGTAGACACTTTAAAACCATTCTTATCTGCACTTATTACATCAAAAAGAGATGCTTCATCTTCAAAAATTAACCTTACTTTTTCTCCTACTTTAAGGTTAGTTTCTAATGATACATATCCATTATCAATAGTAGATAGTTGATAAATATCAGGAACCACTTCTGTTGTTAAACTCACCGCTTGCGGATATACACTCATTACCTGCTGTGCAATTACTTTCTTATATGGTTTATTTCCTTTTGCTTCATCTTTCATTTTATAGTCCGTAATTTCAAGAGATAAAAGAGTAGACAAATCTTTTTTTGAATTGCTTAATCCAATTACATTTTTAATACGCTCATCTGAAAAGATATGAATACCCGAGCCCATAAAACGACCATCAGCATATACACTTATATCAAAATTATCAGTACCAGAATACCAGTTCCAGGTTTGGTTCCCAGATCCTCCTCCTAAGAAATAATTAAAAGAACCATTGGTAGACCCACAACATAGTTGATTTCCAGAAATCTCTAATTTACCTCTTATTGGATTTGATGTTCCTATACCTACATTACCTCCATTTGATGCATGTATATTTCCAGAACCATCTTGTCCCCAATGATTATCAGAAGAACTAGCAGCATGTAGAGCATAAGGTACGCTCATCATCTGTGTAGTCCCCATATCTACACCATTCATTTCTACTTTTAAGAAATGTGTTATAGAACCCCAATCGACATCATCAAATGTTGCTGAAGTACCACCTCCTGTTGAGGTTCCTCCACCAATAACTGCAGTAAAAAGTCCAAAATCATTAGTAGTTACTGAATGGGTTTCTTGCCAACTTACGCTTCCTGTTGAGCTTCCTGACATTACAGATAGCTGTATAGTTAAAGTTTGGTTTGTTAGTTCAACTCCAGAGGCGTCTCTTGCTACCGCCTGGTAATTGATTCCTTGTGGTACACTTTGAGCAAAGGTAATTGCACAGAATATCATGCTTATTATTGTTAAAGTAATTTTTTTCATAGTTGTATTATTTATAATTATATTATTGTAAAATAAGTTTCTTGCTTATCAGTCCATTATCGGTATCTAATTCTAATAGGTAAACTCCTTTGGAATACTCTCCTAAGTTAAACGAATGAGTATATTCCCCTACAAATTCTTCTAAGTTTTCTCTAAAGACAATCTCCCCTAATAAGTTGAGTATTCTTACCTCTATTTTCTGTTTGTTTTCTGAATTAAACTCTACATTAAATACATCTCTACTTGGGTTAGGATAAACATCTAAATTGTTTATTGATGTTCCACCATCAACTCTGATTGAAGATGGTTGTGTCCAGAATATTAATGGTGTCCATAAAAGAGATCGATAAGGGCCTCCATTTGGATCGCACCAGGTTCTTGCTTGTCCTCTATAAGACTCTCCAGGAGTTAATCCATTCTTAGATTTACTTAAGAGAGGGTAAGAAACTCCAAAACCTCCTGCACTCATCCATGCAGCATTCTGAGTGTCAACTCTAAATTTAATTCTAACAAAACTATAAGATGATGTTGTATCCCAGCTAAATACAGCTTTTGTTGATTTGGGAGAGGACACTGAGAAGTTGGAAACATTTGGGCACTCATCAGCTGTTGTAAAATAACTTATTGGACTAAAATCTGAAATACATCCAGAGTTATATCCTGCTTTTATTTTCATCTCATAGAGTGTACTTGCAGTTAAAAACTGTAATCTCACTCTTACGGTTGGGGTTTGATTACCACCGTATGGTTTTTGCTTAATGAGCCATGTTGTATCTCCTACAGCTCTGTATACAACTTTATAAAAAGATGCGCTATCACTAGCAGAACTCATTTCATCCCACTCTACCCAAGATCTAGTATCAAATGCTGTTTCTAATTGCAAATTTGTTGGAACATCACAAGTTATAGGAGGAAAACTTTGCTGAAAACCTTGCGTTAATACATTAGATGCAGAAGTCAGTGTAGCAACCATAGGTTCTCCTATAGTTGAGGATAAACTGTAGCCTGATGATGTGGCATAAACACCTCCACTAGCTACCACATGACGACTAATTTGTTGTGAGAAACCAAATGTAGTAAAAGCTACTGCTGTAATTATTAATAGTGTTTTTTTCATCATAAATATTAATTAATTGTATTTGTCGTAATACCAAGCAAATATACTAAAAAAATTATATTATACTTTTGAAGAAAAAATGTCGGGGTAGCAGGATTACAACCTA
>CABXPN010000049.1 GCA_902514225.1 uncultured Bacteroidota bacterium | reverse complement strand
TGTCATGTTTTATGCTGTTTTTCCGTAATATTCGTTCATATATTCTTTAGCAACCAGATTAATTACTCTTTTTGATTTATTCAAATTTAGTGGTATATCTTTCTTTTTAAATTCCATAATTACTAATCTAGAAATCATTTTATCTACAAAGCTTTCATTTTCTAATATCTTAGAATTCTGTAATATATTATTATCTACTTCTTCTTTAAGCTGACTCAATACTTCAAATAGTTTACGCTCACTATCCGTTAATGGATCTTTTTCCATTAGCCTTTTGTGTATGCGAGCATACTTCTCATCATTCTCGTATTTTTCAGCAATTAAATCATTCTTTCTTCTGATTTCATTTGCTTTATCATAAATTTTCTCTAACTCTATTATGTTACTCTCCATCTCTTCTTTGCTTACCTCACTAAGGTTTTTCTTCTTAAAAAGCCTTTCTAATTCTTCTCTAAGTGATATAAATTCTAAATCCTTTTGATCAAAATTACTTGCTAACATTTCCCTTGTTTTTTGCAAGGTATTTTTCAAAGTATCAGCCAACTGCATTTCTTCCTCTTTTACTTTGGTAAATGCAAATAGTACATCCTCTAAAGCGATATTCAACATTTTGGATGAATCTACATTGTTCTCTAAGGCTTCCTTAGTATTAATAAGAGCCAATCTGTTATATGCTTCTCTTGACAATACAGTTAGTTTTCTAAAATCTAATTTCTCTAAATGCTCAAAATCTCCTGATAAACGAATAAGGTTATACAAACTCTTAGCATTGTTTAATGCTTTGGTAATTTCTAACATATGTTTTCTGTCGTTTATCTGACTTATTTGTTGTGAGAATACCTCTGCATTATCTGTGTTGTAATGTAACAAAACGTCCTGTATCTCTCCAATCTCTTTATCAATCTCATCTGCAGATTTAAACAGATTTGAATAATGTTCCATCTCATCACCTAACTGGGAAGATAATTCATTAAAATAGTCTCTGTTTGTTTTCTCAAACTCACTTTGTATGTCTGCAAAATCAACTACATAGCCATAACTATGATCTTTATAAGTTCTGTTTACCCTTGTAAGTGCTTGTAAGAGGTTGTGTGCTTTTATTACTCGTCCTATGTATAGTTTCTTTAATCGTTTGGCATCAAAACCCGTAAGAAGCATATTATACACAAATAGAATATCAATCTTGCCATCTTTGAAATCTTCAACCCAATTTTTTCTTTCCTCCTTACTTCCAATGTCATGTAGTATAACTGCTGCTGTATTTATCTTGCTTTCATCATTTGCATACTTATCTTGAAAAATATCATGTAGTTTTTTTGCTTGATCAGAAGAATCACATATTACCATTGCTCCAATAGTACTGTCATCAAAAGAAATTCTTGATTTCTCAAAATCCTTAACAATATACTCAAGCATTGGTTCAACAAACTTTCGGTGAGAATAAACAACTTTTTTGTCTCCCTTTCCTTTTAGGATTTTTAATTCCTCTAGAACTTCTTTCATCTTAATCTTATAAGATGTTTCAATTTCTTCTCTTATCAATCTTAGAGTATATCCATCTTTAATTGAGGAGTTGTAATAATACTTATGAATATAATCTCCAAATAAAGTTTTTGAATTGTACTCTGTACCTAAAAGTGGAGTTCCAGTAAGTCCAATTTTTATGGAATTTCTGTCTGATTGCTCAAGGTTTGCAAGAAAGCTTCCTTTTGGATTATAACTTCTATGTACCTCATCTAAAAAGAAAACTCTCTGAATATCTAGATTGTAATCAGTATTCTTTATAACATCTGGATCATCTTTAAACTTATGAATATTCACAACTGTAATTTCTGCCTTTCCAGAGTCATTATGTATTACAGATGTTGATTTGATATCTTTTGCGAAATCTTCTCTTGATTCTATATTATGTACAACTAATCCTCTACTTCTAAACTCTCTACTTGCTTGAACTAATAAATCAAGTCTGTCTACAATAAAATAAAACTTTGGAACAACACCTTTCTTTTGATAATAAGAGGTTAGGAATTTTACATTATAATATGCAAGTGCAGTCTTCCCGCTACCTTGTGTGTGCCAAATAATACCTTTTCTTATATCTTCATTCAGTTTAGTTTCAATTGCTTTTGTTGCAAAGATTTGAGGATACCTCATTATATGCTTTTGCAATCCATTGGTTTCTTTTACATATGCAAGTGAGAATTCCAATAAGAAAGCCAACCTATCTTTTTTAAATAAAGAAGTGCATATTCTATTTGTTGGTGAATTAGGATCCTTATTTGTAGCAAACTCATCAGAATTCTTAATGCTAATGAGGTTATTATCTTTCAAAACTAAATTTTCAACATCATCTGTAATATCAGATAAGATTGTATTTAAGTTGAACTTTTCTTCCTCTCTAAAGTAATTGAAGATTGGTTTGTGGTATGAGGCTGTAGTGTAAAAAGCACCTTCAAAAGGATGAGGAGATCCATCCTCATATTCCATATTATTTGAGAATACCATAAGCTGTGTGATATTCATAAACTTTCTAAACTTCTTATTCTGATTTCTAACTCCCATTCTTCTATGCTCAGCTATAATACCATCTCTATTGTTTGGTTTCTTAACTTCAATAAAAGCTAAAGGAAGGCCATTTATAAGTAATGTGATATCAGGTCTAAATTCATCTTCATCTTTCTTGCAAGGAAGCTCAGTAACAACATTAAAAGAGTTATTCTCAAAATTTTCAAAATCAAGCATTCTTATTCCTGACTTATCAATTAATTTATTGTAAAAGGCTTTTCCTAAATCTTCATTTTCTAAGCATAGAGAAATCTCATCATAATAGCGATTTACATCACTTTCACTTAAATTAGGGTTTAGTCGCCTAATACTCTTTGTAAAAATATCAGTGAATATATTAGTATCTTCATTTATAACTTCATTTTTCCAAGATAAATATGAGTATCCTAGTTTAATTAAATGAAGTATTGCAGGAAGCTTCACCCTTGTATCTTCAGTGTGTTTCATTCGTAATTATTTAATCTTACTAAGATCAACATTTAGAATTTTCTCAATTTCATTAAGTAGAGATAACTTTCGATCATTGATAGAGTCAATACTCCATTTATCTAGATCTCCAGAATTTTTTAAATCAACTATTTGTTGTGTTATTCTAAAAGATGTAATTTTCTCATCAAGGTTATTATGTTTCCCCTTACCCTTGTAAATCTGAATTTTCTTATCAAATTCGTCATCACTTGCTTGTATATTTTTCCTACCACTTAGAAGTGTAAGGTTGCCTAATTTATGTACATATTCTTTTCCACCTCTTTCATCTTCTATTACATGTTTCCATCCATATATTTTATTAAAATTTTGAGGTAGAATATGTTCAATATGAATATTAGTATCACTAATTGACAGTCTCTTTGGATTATCAGTTTGGTTATATTCAATCATAAATAATAGCGGTTTTAGCCATCTTTCATGATATACTTGTCCATTTAAAGATTCTTCTAATTTGCTTTGAATATTTAGATCTGAGAATAGTTGATTTATTTCCTCTTTTATTTCATTTATTGGCTTCTTTTCTTTTATCCATTTTATAAAGTTAAAAGTGGGCTGCTTTACTCTGTTCAATGTATATCCTGATATCCAATGACAGTAATAGTACTTTCTAAGAACGAATTTTAGTTCATCGTATTGATTGTATCCAGTATGTAATGCGGTTAATAGAGTAGTTCTCCAGTAAAAACTCCATCCTAAATAAAAATAACTATAAATTACTTCATCACTAGCTTTGTATATTTTTTCTTTATAGATCTCACAAAACATATTAAAATCTCTAATAATATCAAGAGGGTCATCTTGAGAGAATTGTATCACTAATTCATCATAAAGAGATTTTTTTGGATTTGCTGCTAGAAGATAGTACTCATATATTACTAATAATGAATTTAAACTTTCATTTGTTTCTGATGCTATTTTTTCACAACTTATCCAATCTTGTAAAAACTGATCTTCTTTACTTTCAACAACATCCTTGTCATAATCTTGATGGATCCTATTTAATAGATAACTTTTAATTAAATCAGCATTTGTTAGGTCTAGTCCACGAGCATTTAAGACTTGGAATAGCTTGATGGCAAATCCAACATCAGTACAGTCAATTCGAATTATTTTTACTTTATTAAAGATATAGTTGATGAATTTTCCAGTTTCCTCTTCTCCAATATTTTGAAAGTGTTCTTTTAGAAAACATGCAGTATTAATGAACTTAAATTTTGGTTCCTCATCTTTTCTAATATCTTTCTTGTATGGCTTTTTAAGTGAGGCTATATCACCTTTGACAATAATGTTATCAAAGTCAGATTGGTGATTAGAATGAGTATGTAGTCTTAATCTTCCAAATTTATCATTATGTAATATTGCGCTCTTAAGATGTGTTTCACCTATTGCACTAGGATCTGATTCACAGAGCACTTCATTTAAGTTTGGATAAATATCTCTAACAACAGCAAATAGTATTATAAGAGTTGTCATTCTTTGTTGACCATCAACAATATCTAAATATGGACCTCCTTTTACAGGCTTCGCTGTTATTACCGATCCCAAAAAATAGTTAGCTTCTTCGTTAATATAACTTTCCCATAAATCATCCCATAATTTATCTATTTGATCATCTGTCCATTTGTATGGTCTTTGATATTTAGGAATTTGATACAAAGAATCAGCATCAGTAAATAGTTTATTTATTGTTAGGCTTTTAGGATTAAACGAATCTTGCATGATTAATTTTTTAGTTTTGCTAAACTAATATTATTTTAAAAATATAATATCAATCAGAAAACTTAATTAATTTCTTAAGTTTGTACTATTAGATTGGTTAGCGGTGCAAAAAGTGGTGCAAATTTTAGATTGGAAGCTTGCTGTAATCTAGTGTAAAGGGCAGAGGTTGTAATCCTGCTACCCCGACTTTTTTCTCTTCATATTTCCCATAAATTTTCTGTATTATTGTAGTATGAAAAAACTATTATTATTACTATTACTATATATCCCTTTTCTTGGTTTCACACAAGAAAGAGTCTTAAGAAAGAATCTGACAGAAAAATTTGTTCGATTTGCTGATTCTAAAGGTGGTTATTATGAATGCTATTACAATGAGAAGCTTTTTACTGGAACATCAGTATCTTATTACAAAAATGGTCAATTACAGGAGGAAGTAAGTTATAAAAATGGATTAAAGGATGGATTAGAGCAACGTTGGCTTACAAATGGTCAATTAGGAGAATACATAAATTATAAAAATGGATTACGTCATGGATTAGACAGACGGTGGTATATAGATGGTCAATTAGAATGGGAAGAGAATTATAAAAATGGATTACGTCATGGATTCCGGAAAAAATGGCATGAAAATGGTCAGTTGGAGTTATTACAAGATTATATAGATGGTAAAAAGATTTCCGC
>CABXPN010000048.1 GCA_902514225.1 uncultured Bacteroidota bacterium | reverse complement strand
TGAACTCCAATATGCGCAATCACAATTTGGAATAAGAAACGAATCTCCACCCTGATTAGTTGCTTGTTGATCTATAGTAGTCCTATTATTATACATTTCTTGAAGTTCATCAAGTGATGGTAAATACCAATCAGTATATCCGCTTTCGGTAGAAGTATTACATAAAATAGCAGCTAATGTATTTGGATTACCAGAGGGTTGACAATTAGAATTAATAATATCGATAGTATTTTGGTTACCTGTTCCTATTGCTGTACCTGTGCCAATTTGTAAATTAATACATCCCCAGGGGCTTCCGCTATTATGAACCGGCTGTGTTCCTCCAAGATTATAAAGTGAAGAAACTAGACCTTGCGTATTATCATTAGGATCTATCCAGAACACTACACCACCTTGATAGAAATCGCCTATAACTGGAGTTGGCACTGCAGGTAATACATTAGATGTATTCCATAAATAAGAACCATTAGTAATAGTATTAGTTGTAAGAATTAGACTATCACAAGCGGTTATGGTATCACTACCAATATCTGCCACCGCATAACAGTAATCACAACTTCCATCATCAACAGTAGAGATTGGAGAATAATTATTTGCTATAGAATCCGTACATCCATAAATAGTAGGAATACAACTTCCATCATCTACTATAGATGTTGGGTCATAATTAAGAGCTGTGGAATCTGTACATCCAACATATGTTGTTAAAATAATAGTTTCTGTAAATCCACAACCATTTGCATCTATTACAGTATAGGTATAGGCTCCATCACAAAGATTAAGATTAAGTGATGTAGTATTTCCATTACTCCAACTATAAGTATATGGAGATGAACCACTTGTAGTTGTTACCGAGATAAACCCATCACATGCAGATAAACTTGATGAGAACCAAGGTATCACATTTGTTGTAATACTACAGTAGTAGCAAGTATTATCATCAGCATTAGCAATCGGGTCATAATTAAGTGCCAATGAATCTGTACAACCATAAATAGCTGTTATACACGAGCCATCATCAATTAAGGAATAAGGATCATAATTTAAAGCCAGTGAATCTGTACAACCAGAACATGGTGGGCTTGTATACCCAGTACCAACACTATATACCCGAGAATGACCAGTACCACCAGAGTAATCGTAAGCTCCAATAACAACCGTATTCCCATCACTACTAAGAGATGCATCTTGACCGCTATGACTCAAAATCTCCCCTTCTATGTCGTAACCTAATTGATTCCATGATACTCCATCCCAATTGTAAATTTTCACATGCCCAGCATTACTACCATTTCCATCGTTACCACCAGCTCCAATAGCAATTGTATGTCCATCACTACTTATAGGGATCGATCTACCAAACCAATCTTCAGAAGCATCTCCATATAAATCTTGTCCTAACTGATTCCATGAATTTCCATCATATTCATATATACAAACCTGTCCAGCGTCAAAAGCAGTAGCATCATTATATGGAGCTGCAACAGCAACTATATTACCACTACTATTAAGAGAAACATCTTTTCCAAAGTGATCATGATTAGCGTCACCTACTATATGTTGTCCTAATTGTGTCCATGAGGTACCATTATATTCAAAAATACGAACATGTCCTTTACCTTGTACAGATCCATAACCATCAGCGCCAACAGCAACTATATTACCAGTACTATTAAGAGACACATCCATACCACACCAATCTAATGATGATTCTCCATCTATATCTTGCCCTAATTGAATCCAAGAAGTTCCATTAAAAGTATAAATTCTTGCATGACCTGCATTTGAACCATTACCATCATTGAGATGTGCTCCAATAGCTACGGTATTACCATCACTAGAAAGAGATACCTGTCCACTTTGATCACCTGCTGCTTCTCCATCAATATCTTGTCCTAATTGGACCCAAGAAGTTCCATTGAAAGTATAAATTCTTACATGACCAGAGCTAGCACCATTACCATCATTAAGATTAGCTCCAATAGCTACTATACTACCATCACTACTAATAGATGTATAAACACCACTTTGATCTCCAGATGCTTCACCATTTATATCTGCTCCAATTTGGGACCATGTACCTCCACTATTTTCAAATATCCTAACATGACCAGAACCTGAACCATTACCATCATTATCAGGAGCTCCAACAGCCATTATGTTGCCATCACTACTAATTGATACTGCGTATCCAGCATAATCTCCACCAGCTACTCCAACTATATCTTGTCCTATTTGTGTTCCAAATGGAGGTAAAGGCATACTAGCGCCGCAACATGTACTGTCATCCGTATTTGCAAGTGGATCAAAATTAAGTGCTAAAGAATCTGTACATCCATAAGCTACTGCTATACAAGAGCCATCATCAAATGTAGCAGATGAGTTATAATTGAAAGAAGTTGCGTCTGTACATCCACAAATCTCTAATGTAAGATTTAGTATTGCAGTACTATCACAACCATTAACATTAGTTAAACCTACAACACAAGATTGTGTAGGAACATTAGCATCATAGGTAGCTCCATTATTTTGTAAGTGATTTCCATTACCTGAAACATCTAAGATAAGTGTTCCTGCTGATTCAAAGTCCCAATATCCAATTAAATCTGGGTTAGGAACTATCGGACAATTCATATAATCCTGAATCTCAGTTTGAGACAAGCTTCTGCTCCAGAAAGAGACATCATCTAAATATCCGTTAAAATATGATACGGATGCATGAGGCTCTCTTCCAATCGTAAGATCTGTCATTGGAACTAGATTCAACCACCAAGATATATTCAAGGCACTTGACTGAACTTGCCCATCTACATATAATATCATATCTGAACCATCATAAGTAGCAGAAACGAAATGCCAATTACCATCATTAAGATTGGTAGTTCCTCCTAACCACTGGTTGCCCGTTGCACAATTACGCCCTATTTGCAGTCTTCCTAGATCATTAACACCAAAGAAGAAATCACTGCAAGATCCTGACAATATAGCATCAAAGCTATTAGTTGTGCTTGTAGAATTTATCCATGCATTAATAGAGAATCCAGTTGTATTTGAATATCCTCCTGGGTTTGTTATTGGTCCTGCATACTGACTACTTCCATTAAACTGCATAGAATAATTATTACTTACAGAGTTTACATTAGAAAATGAATATATACCACTTTGATTATAAGTAGTTCCATTCCAAGTGTAACTACTGTCACAGCTTGTAACATTAGTTACTGAGGAAGAAGTATCTGCAACAGTAATCGTTACACTATCGGTGCAACTTACTCCATTTGTAGTTTGTGTAAGATAGTAGGTTGTAGTCTGTGTTGGACTTACTGTTATACTTTCTGTAGTATCTCCTGTGGACCATGAATAAGAAGTAGTTTGATACATCTCAAACACCTCATTTGAAGTAAGAGCACGATTATAAAAGGAAATATCATCTAGTTTTCCTGATAAATAAACACCAGATGCTGACGATCCATTATTTTTTCCAAAATGTAAATTCGCATTATTATTTGCAAAAGGAATAACAGAAGTGCCCACTGAAGAGCTCATCAATTGACCATTAAGATAAAGGTAAGAAGAATCTATCCCTACAACCCAGACTAGATGGTTATACATATTTGTATTTATAAAGGAGCTGTTGAAATCACAGTTATTCCATGAGTTATTCCTATATCTAGCAGTTATATTATTTGTATTTGTTTCCTTTATGTCAAGACCTAATTGAGACCAGCCGGTTCCTGTATATTTTGATATAAAATTCATACTAGTAGTTGGAGTATAATTTACCCAAAGTGAGATAGTTCTTTCTGTTATAAAATCTAAATTTACATTATCCAATACCTTAATAAAATCATCAACACCATCAAAATCATATGCAGAATTAGGATTCCCATACCTATCGGAAGTTAATGTTGCTCCATTTACTATTCCATTATTACCATTTCCACTCTCATCATTTGCATTTCCGTTAAATGGATAATAAGCAACTAAACCATTATTAAGAGATGAATTAGATGACCCTTGAATATTTAAAGTAATGCTGTCACCAAAGCAGATAGTAGTATCGTTTTGAGATATGTTTACATCAATAACTTCAATAGTTGTATTTACAATGGAGTCGCAACCGTTGATCGTAGCAAGGGTGTCGATATAATTACCTGCTGTATCATAAATACTTGTACCAACTGTTACGCTTGCTCCATCACAAATAGTAATAGTATCCGTAGTTGTAACAGAATTATTAATTGTAAGATTTAGTATTGCAGTACTATCACAACCATTAACATTAGTTAAACCTACAACACAAGATTGTGTAGGAACATTAGTGTTATATGTAGCTCCATTTATTGTTCCATTATGTCCATTAGATGTTTGATCTACAGTAATATTAAGATTTGAGTTATCTTCAAAATTCCAATAAGCTAATAAACCTGCCTCACTACCTGTTGGAGGACAATTCATATAGTTTTGGATTTCAGATTGAGTAAGTGCCGTACTCCATATATGCACATCTTCCATCTTTCCTGTATAAAGTTCATTTCCTGCTACTCCAGAATTCGGGTTGTTTGCAAGAGCTAATGTATGTGGAGAAGATAAATCAGGAGGATTAGTAGGTGTAATACTATTAACTAAAACCCCATTAATATACAATGAATAAATATATACACCATTAATATATTCTCTAACTCCTGTAATATTATTCCAATCAGTACTTGTAAATGGTGAAGTTACAAAATTACCAGTATTAGTAGAAGGATGTGACTCATGCCCAAACCATACCTCTCCATTCTTTAAACCTAATCGGAATGGAACGCTCCCTCCAGCATACCAAGTATCTAATAGATTTTTAAATGATGAAGCACTCCAATTATAAGTGTCCGGTTTCATCCATGTTGAAACAGTTAGATTCTGATTACTTGTAGGAAAAGAAGGTATAATTACTTCAGCTGCACCATCAAAACTCATTGAGTAATTATTACTTAATCCACTGTAAGAATAAGTACCACTACTATCATAAGTAGTTCCATTCCAAGTATACGAACTATCACATGTTGTAATATTAGTTACTGAGGCAGAAGTATCTGCAACAGTAATGGTTACACTATCTGTGCAACTTACTCCATTTTGGGTTTGTGTTACTGAATAAGTTGTAGTTTGAGTTGGACTTACTGTTATACTTTCTGTAGTATCTCCTGTGGACCATAAACAAGGTGCAGGATGTGGCTCGAATAAAGCGGTACATGGACCAGGACAATTTGAGATAGATCCGTTAATATACCAAGAGGATCCATCTATCTCAATTGTAGAGACATCATTAATAGTAGAATAAATTGTAACTTCAGAAGTTGAAGAATCAAATGTAGCAAAGAAATAGTTAGAATTTTGATTTATTGCATTTACCATACTAGTACCTAATGAGTAAATATCACCTGGGGAAGATATAAAAGTACCAGTAGGGGTACTTGGACAACCAGAAGGATAGCAACTACAATAGTACTCGTAACCATATAGATTATTTGAATAATTTGAGAAACTTGTATTTAAAACAATCCATGCACAGCTAGGAATAGATGCATTAAGAGTAATAGTAATAGATGGTGAAAGTAATGTAGGTAATGTAGCGCTTAAAATTAAACTATCTCCAAAACAAATAGTAGTATCGTTTTGAACTATGTTTACATCAATAACTTCAATAGTTGTATGTACAATAGAGTCACAACCATTCATGGTAGCAAGAGTATCAATATAATTACCTGCTGTATCATAAATACTTGTACCAACCGTTACACTAGATCCATCACAAATAGTTATAGTGTCTGTAGTTGTAACAGAATTATTAATTGTAAGATTTAGTATTGCCGTACTATCACAACCATTAACGTTGGTTAATGAACTAACACAAGATTGAGAAGGAACATTAGGGTTATATGTAACTCCATTTATTGTACCATTATTACCATTTCCAGAGATATCTAAAGCTGTATTACCACTACCTTCTTCAAAATTCCAATATCCTTGCAAGTGGTTCTGTGGAGTATTACAATTATATATATCTTGTATCTCATTTATGGATAAAGCTTTATCATAAATAAATATATCATCTAGTTTTCCGTCCCAACTCCAATCACCAGGGGTTTGTAAACTACCAATTAAGAATGGTGCATTATTATCATGTAAAGAAGATATAGTTGTAGTGTCAGAATTTACTAATTGTCCATCTATATAAATACTAACCGAGTTACCTGCATCAAATACCCCAACAATATGAACCCATTGATTAGATATTGCTGGAGTACCTACTATAGCTCTATTACCTGATGAATTAGTCTTATCTTTTGAAACTATAAATTCAAAATCTCCATAATTCTCATAGCTCAAATGAAATCCATTATACATAGAAGAGCTACCATCATGTTTCGCAACAATTGTAGTGTGATGACAACCATTATTATATACCCAACCTCCAACGCTAAAACTACCTGTCATATCTAAAACATCACCATAATTAACAGAAGAACTATTGGTGGTTCCTCCTTGATTTCCTCCAAGACAATTATCTCCAAAATCTAATGAATAGTTATTACTTGTGGAAGCATTATTATAAGAATATATTCCACTACTATCGTAAGTAGTTCCATTCCAAGTATAACTATCACAAGCAGTTACTAAAGATGTAGATGTAGTGGATGGATTAATTGTTAAGTTCAAAGTAGCTGTAGAATCACAACCATTAGAGTTGGTAGTTAGATAGGTGTAAGCGCCAGATGTTGTATATGTTGTTCCATTCCATGTATAATCATCACAAGCAGTCTCTGAACTTATAGATGCAGTAGATGGATGAATTGTTAGATTCAGTGTTGCTGTAGAATCACATCCATTAGAATTTGTAGTTAAATATGTATAAACTCCACTTTGAGTGTAAGTAGTTCCATTCCAAGAGTAATCATCACAAGCAGTAGCTGAACTGACAGAAGTTGTGGATGGATTAATTGTTAAGTTCAAGCTTGCTGTAGAATCACAACCATTTGC
>CABXPN010000047.1 GCA_902514225.1 uncultured Bacteroidota bacterium | reverse complement strand
AATATTTGATCCTCATCTGGAAGAAAGAGAGCTTATTAAGATTACAGATATACTTGGTAGAGAAGTAAATCCAGACAAGGTGATTGATAAAACAACACTTTTCTATATCTATTCTGATGGAAGTGTAGAGAAGAAAATAAAAATAGAATAAAATCTTAATTAAAATAAATTAAAATGAAAAAGTTATTATTACTAATAAGTGTATTTGCATTTACTTTCTCAAATGCACAATCTGGATTGCTCAACGGAACAGGATACGCTCCTAATTTTACAGTAACTGATTTAAATGGTGTCTCACACACTGTTTATGATTATTTGGATAGTGGAAAAGTTGTTGTCTTAGAGCTTTTAAGTGTGACTTGTGGTCATTGTATATCTCATGCAGCCGGTACAGAAGCGTCTCACCAAACTAATGGGCCTAACGGAACAGATGTTGCTAGATTTTTAGGTTTGGAGGTAAATGCTTCAACTGATAGTACTGCGGTAGCTAATTTTGCTAGTACTTACAGTGTTACATTTCCTATAGCAAACAACATATCACCTACAGCTATCAATTATCAGTTGTATTATACGCCAGGGTATTATATAATTTATCCTGATAGTTCATATACAACTATTTGTGCTGCTTATTGTGTAACGACTCAAAATTACTCAACTATTGAAGGTTTATTGAATACAGCTATAGCGGCTTGGTTACCTCCTGTATATGGATGTACTGATTCTTTAGCTATTAATTATGATCCCTTAGCTACAGTTGATAATGATAGCTGTGATTATACTTCTTATACTATAAAAACAATAGGAATGAGTTTCTCTCCGGATACTATTGTTTGTGATGTTGGGGATACTATTAATTTTATTCTAGGATCTACACATAATGCTGTGGAGGTAAGTGATAGTACTTGGTTAGTTGGAGGAACAACATCAAATGGTGGTTTTAATTTTGGATATGGATCTACTGGTTATTTTGTTCCAGATGATTGTCATCACTTTTATTATGTGTGTCAACCACATGTTTCTTCTGGAATGAAAGGAGTTATTATTGCACATCATCCTCCTGTTTTTGGATGTACAGATAGCACTGCATTGAATTATGATTCTACTGCTACAGTTGATGACGGTTCATGTACTTATCCTGCTATTTGTGGTGCAATAACGGGTGTTAATTTAACAGATGTTATTCATGACAGATTAGTATTTAACTGGGATGATATGAATAGTGTTACTTGTGCTGTAGATCAAATTAGAATTCGTTACCGTGAGGTAGGAAGTTCTAGTTACTCTAACAAAACTATGGGTGCTCCAGTTGGAAACAATGCTCCATGTTTAAATACTTCTAAATTAGTACTTAACTTGACAGCTTCTACTCAGTATGAGTATGACTTCAAGATTTGGTACCAAGATGGAACTGTTGTTAACTGGCATGCAAACGGTACATTCACAACAGCAGATCCTTGTTTAAATGCTACTAACATGACTGCAACACCTAATTCAAGTTCTCAAACTGACTTCTGTTGGGATGCTCCGGTATCACCTTGGGCTTTTGTTAGGTTGAAATACAGAATTGACTCTGCAGGAACTTCATTCTCTAATATTGGAGGATTCGGAGTTATGTCTCCTGAGCTTTGTAAAACTAAGAATGGATTAAATCCAGGAACAGATTACAGAGTAATGTGGAGAACATGGTGTAATGCTGCTGGTGGTCCTTACAGATCTCCGCAATGGGACGGACCTGTTTTATGGACTCAGCCTAGCCAGATAAGGATTTCAGATGCTGATTTATCAGAAAGAAAACTAATTAGAATAACAGATGTACTAGGTAGATATGTAAACCCTGAAAAAGTTATAGATAACACAACATTATTCTATATTTATGATGATGGAAGTGTGGAGAAAAAGTTGAAAGTGGAGTAAATATGTTTAAGGTACTTGCAAGGTTAAATAGTTTGATTTTACCATCAATGATAGGAAAAGATTTAACAAAATTAAATAATTTTCAGAAGTTAATAATTGCGTTCAGATATTGGGTTACAAAAAATAGTTTGTAATACAATTTTAGATTTTATCTAACACTTCAATTATAAGTTCTTCTACAGTTTCTTTATAATTTTCGGATTGAGTTTTGCTTACTCTGTTCCCAATAATAGCACAGATTGTTATGGTATTGTGTCCTAAACTTTGCCCTAAATAATAGAGTGCAGAGCTTTCCATTTCAAAATTTGTAATTCGGTTATCGTTATAATTAAAAGTATTTAAGCTTTCGTGCATATTAGGTATAGCAGATTTTAATCTTATTTCTCTCCCTTGCGGAGCGTAAAACCCAGGTGCAGTTGCTGTTATTCCTTTATTATACCCCTTAAACTTTTGTAATAAATTTTCAGATGCTTTTATTATATATGGATCAGGAAGTTTTTGTGGCCAATCAGAATGTTTTATAAAAGCCTCACTCATCTCTTTTTCAATACAATCTGTATTTTCATGAAAATGTGCTAGTCCATCAAAACCAATTGCGTATTCGCTAATTAAAAAAGAATCTACCAGAATGTCAGCTTGCAAAGAACCAGATGTACCTAATCGGATAAGGTTCAGTTTTTTCTTTTCAGGATTTATGATTCTTGTTTCAAAATCAATATTTACAAGAGCGTCTAGTTCATTTATAACAATATCAATATTATCGCATCCAATCCCTGTAGAAATTGCACTTATCTTTTTTCCTTTATAAGTTCCAGTATGTGTTACAAATTCTCGGTGTTGTACTTTGTGTGTAATTTCATCAAAGTGGTTGCTTATTTGAGACACTCTATCTTGATCTCCTACTAAAATAATATCATTTACAATTTCAGATTTATCAATATTTAGATGATAAATTTTTTTATCTTTGGTAATTATTAATTCTGTATCTTTGATGGCTTTCATATAATTAATATGTAATTTTGCAAAATCAAAAGTAATAAATTATGAGCAATACAGCAGGTAAAATTTTAATTCCTACCGGATTTTCTGATCAATCAATGGTTGCTATGGGGCAAGCATTCAATTTAGCTAAAATTAAAAATTCAGAAGTTTTCTTACTTTCAGTAATTGAAGAGAGACATTCAATGTTTGATGTTTTCTCCTCTAATGAGATGGAGTCAGAGAAGATTAAAACTAAAGTTACAGAAAAATTAAATGAAATTGCTTCAGAATATTCTGAGAAATACGGAGTAGATGTTGAAACAATGGTAGCTAAAGGTTCTGTTTATGAAAAGGTATGTGAAGTTGCAGATATGATCTCTGCAGACTTAATTGTAATGGGAACAAATGGAGCTCCTAAAGGTATTTCAAAGAAATTTATTGGGTCGAATGCAGAAAAAGTTGTTCGTTCTTCAAAATGCCCTGTTATTACCATTAAAGGTAAAAACCATAAAGATGGCTGTGAAAATATCATATTACCACTTGATTTAGAGAAAGAAACTAAAGAAAAAGTGTCTTATGCTTTAGAATATGCCAGATATTGGAATGCTACAGTTCGTATTGTTTCTGTAGTATTAAGAGATAATGAAAAAGTGAGATCAAAACTTAAAGCGAATATAAATCAGGTAGAAAAGTTTATAAAGGATGCTGGAGTTAATTGCACTTCAGAACTTTTAGAAGCAGAAAAGAAAATATCATTAGCGGAAGCTGTACTTGATTATGAAAAGAAATTTCAGTCTGATTTAGTTATGATTATGACAAAAAAGGAAGAATCCTTATCTGATAATTTATCTGTTACTGCTAGGTCTTTAATTTACAATTCTGAAATTCCTGTGATGAGCATACACCCAAAAGCAAGACTTCACAGATCAAAACCATCTATTGCTTTTTAAGAAATGCAATCTCTTTCTTCTGAAATAGGAAAATTTTTATCGGAAAGCAATTTAACGTTATCTGTAGCAGAAAGTTGTTCTGCTGGTGGTATTTCTTCAGAAATTTGCAGAATATCTGGAAGTTCAGTTTACTTTTTAGGGGGTATTGTTTCTTATAGTAATAAGAGTAAAATAAGAGATTTAGGTGTTTCAGAAATTGATATAAATAAATTCACGGAAGTAAGCGAAATTGTAGTATCACAGATGTCTTTAGGAGTTGCAGAAAAGTTTAATTCTGATTTTTCTGTGTCAACCACAGGATATGCTGGTCCGACAGGAAAAGATGTAGGTAAAGTTTTTATTTCGATAAATACACCTAAAAATAACTCTGTTAAAAAATTTCATTTTCATGGAGATAGAGAAGAAATAACAACTCAAATAATAGATAAATCATTAGAGTTTTTACTTTCTGAAATAAAATTTTATATTTTTGGTGATAAATAAAAGAAACTATTTATATTTGCGACCTCAAAATAATTAAAGAATCATGGCAAGAATTTGCGAAATAACAGGAAAAAAAGTAATGGTAGGGAACAATGTTTCTCATGCAAAAAACCATACAAAAAGAAAGTTTTACCCTAATTTACATACTAAAAAATTCTTTGTACCAGAAACGGGTGAGTGGATTGTATTAAAGGTTTCTGCAAATGCACTTAGAACAATTAATAAAAAAGGAATTTCCTCAGTTTTGGCAGAGGCTAAAGCAAACGGGAACACATTAGTTTAATATATATTATATATAGTTTTAAAAAAGTTGTTATCTTTGATGACAACTTTTTTATTAACCAACTTTTTTAAAAACATAATAATGAAAACAAATACAAATTTCTTTTTACTTCTATTTTTATCTTTTTCAGTTACTTTTACCTCATGTAAGAAGGAACCGGGATGTATGGATCCGAATTCTATGACATACAACCCTGATGCTAAAAAAGATGATGGTTCTTGTTTATACGCATATGATATTGCACAAGGAATGTGGGCAATTGATCCTGTTTGTGAGGAAATATCAGTATTCGGTCAAACTATGTCTATTGATGAGCAATTACCAGATTCAATTAATGTACAAGGTGAAGAGAATAATGGTTTATTTATTGATATTGATGGGACTGTTGTTTCAGGTAAGATAGACAATGATGGAAATATTACTGTTGAAAATCAGACCGTTTCTCTTGATTTAGGGTTAGGACTTCCAATTGATGTAAATGTTTCAGGAAGTGGTTTAGTTAATTTAGATAATACAGGAGAAATGGAACTAACATATTCTTTTGAGATTCCATTAGTTGGCAGCCAATCTATCAACTGTGAAATTGATTTACATAAATAAATTTTATTTCTAAAAATTACATCTATTTTATGAGAAATTTTATTCTTATAATAATATTGTTTTTTAATATTTCTTCTCTTTTCTCTCAAGATTTTACCAGAAAAGATTCGTTAAGAGGAGAATTGACTCATTTAAGAACTTGCTATGATATAACTTATTACAACTTGAATGTAACAGTAGATGATCAGGAAAAATTTATTGAACAATCATTTAACGAAATTTATTTTACTGTTAAATCTGACTTTCAAAGAATGCAAATTGATTTAGCTTTGAATATGGAGATTCTTTTCATCCAATTTGAAGATCAGGAATTAAATTATATTAGAGAATTTGATGCTGTTTTTATTGATTTTTCAAGAGAATTAAGAGTAGGTGAAAAATTAAAAATTAAAGTTTGGTATGACGGTTATCCGAGAGAGGCTGTAAATGCACCTTGGGATGGAGGTTTTTCTTGGAAAACGGATGAGAATAATAACCCTTGGATTGGAGTTTCTTGTCAGGGTTTAGGAGCTAGTGTTTGGTGGCCATGTAAAGATCATCAGTCAGATGAACCTGATAGTATGAGAATTACTGTTTCTGTTAGGAAACCATTACAAATAATTTGTAATGGCAACCTTAGAAGTGAAACAACAATTTGGAGTAATTATCTTCAGGATTCATTAAATCGTTCAGAGTGGTTTGTGTCTTATCCGATAAATAATTATAATGTCACTTTAAATATTGGAGATTATGTTCATTTTCAGGATCAATATATTAGTCGAGAAGACACTTTGGATTTGAGTTATTATGTTCTTTCATATAATGAAGAAAAAGCAAAAACTCATTTTGAGCAAGTAAAACCAATGATGGAGTGTTTTGAATCTTTTCTAGGAAAATATCCGTTTTGGGATGATGGATATGCTCTTGTAGAAACTCCATACTTAGGAATGGAACATCAATCTGCAATTGCTTACGGAAACGACTATTTACCTGGATATCGTGGAAGTTTAGGGTATTCTGGAGGATTAGAATTTGATTATATAATAATTCATGAAACCGGACACGAATGGTGGGGAAATTCCATCACTACAAATGACATTGCTGATATGTGGATTCATGAAGGTTTTTGCACCTATTCAGAAGCTCTTTATGTAGAATGTATGTATGGGTATGATCAAATGTTAGAGTATGTAAATAATCAAAAACGATTTATTAGAAATAAAAGTCCTATTGTTGGCTGTTATCATGTTAATCATCAAGGAAGTGGAGATATGTATCAAAAAGCATCTGTAATGTTACATACTCTACGTACTTTAATTAATGATGACCAATTATGGTTTTCAATTATTAGAGAGATTTCAGATAATTTTAAATACAAAACTGTAGATGCTCAAGAGATAATGGATTATATTATGCAAAGAAGTGGATGTAATCTAACAGATTTTTTCTCACAATACTTGAATTACTCTGCATTACCAGAATTTCAGTATAAATTGGTAAGAGAAGGAAGAAATATTACACTAATGTATCGTTGGGAAGCAATTAAAGAATTTGATATGCCAATACTTGTAAATTCAGGAAATGAAGATTTCTGGATTTTTCCTAATTTGGATTGGAAAGAGATGAGTTTAGGTAAGATAGATTCGAGAGATTTTAAGGTAAAAGAAGAATTATTTTTATTAGATATTAAAAAAGTAAAATAATATCTGTTTTTAAGATAATTTAATTAAATTTGCAGTCCGAAAAATAAAGATAAAATGGCAAAAAAAGGAAATAGAGTTCAGGTGATTTTAGAGTGTACAGAGCATAAAGCTTCAGGTATGCCAGGAACATCAAGATACATTACAATGAAAAATAAAAAGAATACACCTGATAGAATGGAGTTGAAAAAATTCAACCCTATCATGAAGAAGGTAACTGTTCATAAAGAAATAAAATAAGAAACAATGGCAAAAAAGACAGTAGCATCATTACAAAAGAAAGGAGCAAAAGCTTTTACAAAGGCAATAAAAATGGTGAAGAACGGAAATGGTTCTTATTCATTTAAATCTGAAATTGTACCTAAAGATAAAGTAAACGATTTTTTCGCAAAGAAATAATTTTTCACTAATTTTTTAACTTAAAGCTTCTTTCATTAAATCGAAAGGAGCTTTTTCTATTTATAATACTATGGGAATATTTGATAAAATAAAAAAACTATTTAAGACAGAGGAAAAAGATAAATTAGAACAAGAGAAACTAGAAAAGGAATCTTTAA
>CABXPN010000046.1 GCA_902514225.1 uncultured Bacteroidota bacterium | reverse complement strand
TTACCAATCCAGAACTCATAAAATCCTCTAACTGCTTCCCCATTATTTTGGCAGTTTCATCATATTCTCCCATTTCATTAGGGAGTCCTGCATTTGGATAAGCACTAATAAAAAACTCTGATTTATCAGATAGTTCTTTTATATATGGCCTCATTGCAGAAGTTCCTAAGGCACAATTAAATCCTACACTTAAAAGTGGAATATGAGAAATAGAATTTAAGAAAGCTTCTGCAGTTTGTCCGGACAAAGTTCTACCACTTTCATCAGTAATAGTACCCGAAACCATAATAGGTAATTCAATATTTTTACTTTCAAAAACTTCCTGAATTGCAAAAAGAGCTGCTTTACAATTTAAGGTGTCAAATACAGTTTCTACCAAAAGTAAATCTACTCCACCATCAATCAGTGCACTTACTTGCTCTGTATATGCTACTTTTAATTGGTCGAAAGTAATATGACGAAAAGCAGGATTATCTACCTTTGGAGAGATAGATGCAGTTCTGTTTGTAGGGCCTATAGCACCAGCTACAAATCTTGGTTTTTCTGGGGTTGAAAATTCAACAGCAACTTCTTTTGCAATTTTTGCAGATTTATAATTAATATCATAAACTGCATCCTCCAAATTATAATCGGATTGAGCAATAGAAGTTCCGCTAAAAGTATTAGTTTCAACAATATCAGCGCCGGCTTTAAAATACTCGGTATGTATTGCTTTTATTATTTCAGGTCTTGTAATAGAAAGTAAATCATTATTTCCTTTCAGATCACAATCCGAATTTAAGAATTGAGTTCCTCTAAAATCCTCTTCTTTCAGATTATATCTCTGAATCATGGTACCCATAGCTCCATCTAAAACTAGAATTCTTACTTTTAATATGTCTTTTAAGTTCTTGATTATTTTTAATTTTTACAAGACTTAACAAAAAAGATTTCAGAAAATGTGTTTTGATTTCGTCATCTGTCTCCAAAATGGAGTGGGAGTTGGCACCCTGCTATTCAGGGTTGCCAAGACATCAAAGGGCCCATCCCTCCGTCTTTCTTGATAAGTGAATACAAATAAATAACAAAAAAAGTTAAAAACCAAATTTGTAATTAAAAATAAAATTTTATATTTGTCGTCCGAAAAGTGGAAGGATTTGGCCTATTGCAACCACTAAAAAAAATGCTAAAATAGCAAACATCTTTTTTTAGCAATACAAACCAAGTCCGACATCTTTTTTTTATATTTATTATTAACTTAAAATTATTTAAGAAATGTCATATTATTTTACATCCGAATCTGTTTCGGAAGGACATCCAGACAAAGTATCAGATCAAATATCTGATGCATTATTAGACAACTTTTTAGCACAGGACCCTCACTCGAAAGTAGCTTGCGAAACATTAGTTACTACAGGTCTTACTGTACTTAGTGGAGAGGTAAAAACAAATGGATATGTTGATGTACAGAAAGTAGCAAGAGAAGTAATTCGTAAGATTGGATATACAAAATCAGAATACCAATTTGATGCAGATAGTTGCGGTGTTATTTCAGCAATACATGAACAATCTGCCGATATCAGACAAGGAGTTGTAGAGGGAGAAGGGATGCATCAAGAACAAGGAGCAGGAGACCAAGGAATGATGTTTGGGTACGCAACAAACGAAACTGAAAACCTAATGCCACTTGCTTTAGATATCTCTCATAAAATATTAATTGAACTTGCTGATATCCGTAAAAAAGAAGTCGAAATGACTTATTTACGACCAGATTCAAAATCTCAAGTAACATTAGAGTATAATGACGACCATACACCAAAAAGAATTACAGATATTGTAGTTTCTACTCAACATGATGATTTTGCAGATGAAAAACCTATGCAAAAGCAAATTGAAAAAGATGTTAGAGAAATATTAATTCCAAGAATTAAATCTCAACTTTCTGATGAAAATAAAACTTTGTTTGGAACAGAAAAGTACCATGTAAACCCAACTGGGAAATTTGTAATTGGAGGTCCACATGGAGACACAGGACTTACAGGGAGAAAAATTATTGTTGATACTTACGGTGGAAAAGGAGCTCATGGAGGTGGAGCATTCTCTGGAAAAGACCCGTCAAAGGTAGATCGATCTGCAGCATATGCAACTAGACATATTGCAAAAAACTTAGTTGCAGCTGGAGTTGCTGAAAGAATTTTGGTGCAAGTTAGTTATGCTATTGGAGTAGCGGAACCAATGGGTATTTTTGTAGATACTTACGGAACAGCAAAAGTAGATATGACAGATGGAGAAATTGCTGAAACAGTAAAAAACATGTCCTGTTTCAATTTAAAACCTGCATCTATTATTAGCAGATTAAAACTTAAGAACCCTATCTACTCGGAAACTGCTGCATATGGACATATGGGTAGAGAGTCTGAAAATAAAACCGTAACATTTAATGTTGGTGGAACAGATAAGGATTTTGAAGTTGAAACTTTTACTTGGGAGAAATTAGATTGCCAAGAAGAAACAAAAACTGCTTTTAATTTATAATTACTGCTTTTATATTTTTATTAGAAGGTCGCGAAAGCGACCTTTTCTATACAAAAAACCTTAATTTAGCTAAAAATAATCTTATGAAATATCTTGTTTACATATTCTTACTCCTTTCTTCTTTGAATGTCTATTCTCAGACAGAAATGAAATACAATACCCAATCAGAGAATTTACCAAATTGGGCAGAACTAATGTATTCGGAAAATCCGGATGAAGGAGAAGTAATAAATCTTTATAGAGAATATTATAAAAGAAATGAATTTGTAAAAAACAAACACACACAATATTATAAAAGATGGGTAAGAAACATCAGTCGATATACTAATGCTGAATTAGAAAGTTCATCTTCTGAAAGTAGTAACCAGTGGCAATGCGTTGGTCCGTGGGATTTTGACCAGCATGCAGCAAGTAGAAGTTACGCCCCAGGAGCAGCTCATGTTTATACTGTGGAACAATCTGTAAGTAATAGTAATGTTTTATATGCAGGAACTGCAACTGCAGGAGCTTGGAAAACTACAGATAAAGGAATGAACTGGAGTATAATTACTAAAGATTTAGAATTAAATGGTGTGTACGCAATTGAAATTGATTTTACTGATTTCAATACAGTTTACATTAGTGGAAATGGAGGGATCTACAAATCTGTAGATGCAGGGAATAATTGGAATATTATAGGAGATGCAAATTTTGTTAGTTTAAATCATTCTGTAAAAGATATAAAATTAAGTCCAATAAATAATCAGATTTTGTTTGCGGCAACGGATGAAGGACTTTTTAAATCTGTAGATGCAGGAAATAATTTCAATACAATAATGAGTGGAAATTTCTTAGAAATTGAGTTTCATCCCAACTCTGTAGATACTATGTATTTTGTAAAACAAACGGGAGACAAAACAGAATTCTACCGTTCTGATGATGGAGGGAATACTTTAACACAGTACACTAATGGATGGCCAAATCCAGCAAGCGGAGATCAGCAAAAAAGAACTGAAATTGCAGTAAGTCCTGCATCCCCAAATAAGATTGTAGCCCTTGCAACCGGATCTGCAAATGGAGGAAGTGGATTGTATGGCATTTATATTAGTTATGATAAAGGAGAAAATTGGACTTTTCAGTGTTGTGGACCTCAGCCTGCAGGAGCTCCTTCTGCTACAAACATCAACATGATGGGGTGGCAACCAGATGGATCTGATGATGGAGGGCAATATTATTACGATTTAGCTCTTGCGGTTAATCCAAATAATGCAGATAGTATTCATGTGGGTGGAGTGAATCATTGGGTGTCCTCAGATAATGGTATTACTTTTACTTGTCCAGCTAAATGGAGTCAACCTCATAAAAAAGGATATGTTCATGCTGATATACATGATATAAATTATTTTGGAGATGATCTTTGGTTTGCTTGTGATGGAGGAGTGTTTTATTCTGCAAATGCAGGAGATAGTGTTACAAAACGAATGTTTGGAATTGCTGGTTCCGACTTCTGGGGATTTGGAGCGGGATTTAAAGATGGAGATGTAATGCTTGGAGGAACTTATCATAATGGAACAATGCTTAAAGATGGGAATACGTACATAAATAATTGGTTATGCACAGATGGTGGTGATGGAATTAGGGGATTTGTAAATTTTGGAAATCCAAGAATGGCCTATAGTGATTACGGAGGTAAAATTTTATCAGGAGATAGAACAGTTGGTATCTCAGGATTTGGAATGAATTTAAAGCCAAATGCATCTTATATTATAGGAGAATCTTCTCAAATGGAATTTGATCCTAGATGCTACAATTGGCACTACATTGGTAACGATACCACTTTATGGCTTTCTAAAAATAATGGAATTTCTTTTGAACCTATTAATCATTTTGATGATAAAGTAACTTCTGTAGAAGTTGCTTGGAGTAATCCAAATGTAATTTATGTAGCAACCTGGGAAAGTTGGTGGGGAACAAAAAAGATATGGAGAACAGCTGACGCTGGGCAAAATTGGATAGAAATAACCCCAACAAATATAAACGGACAAGCTTGGATACCTTATGACATTACAATAAGTAGTTATGATGAAAATACACTTTGGATTGCCAGAACATCTATGTATGGAGGAGTACAAGATGCAATAGGATATGAAGTTTTTAAATCCATTGATGGAGGTCAAAGTTGGATAAATTGGACTACTCCTACTTTAGATAATATAAATGCAACAAACATTGAACACCAAAGAGGAAGTAATGGTGGTGTCTATATTGGAACTAGAGATAATGTTTATTATCGTAATAATTCTATGACAGATTGGGCAATTTTTGATAATAATTTACCGAAAAGAACATTCTCTACTCAGCTTATCCCATATTACAGAGAAGGTAAACTTATAAATGGAACAAACAGATCTGCATATGAGATTGATTTTTATGAGAACTCTCCACCATCAGCACAAATAGCTGCTAACAAATTAGAGATAAATTGTATGAATGATACTGTTCGTTTTGTAGACCATTCTGCTGTTAGGTTAAGTTCTGCAAGCTGGGAATGGACTTTCCCTGGAGGAACACCTTCCACTTCAACTTTGGAAAATCCAGTTGTAGTGTACAATGCACCAGGAACTTATGATGTTACTTTAAAAGTAACGGATGCTTTTGGAAGTAATACACAAACTATTTTAGGATTAATAAAATATTCCGACAGCACATTTATAATTACCAATACACAAGACTATTCCGAAGGGTTTGAAACATCAATTTTCCCTCCAGATTCATGGGAGACTCCACCATCCTCTTTTTCATGGCAATCTATTGTAGTGGACACAGGATACAACTGTTATCCTTCTACAGTTGCATATGTCAATCATTATTGGGAACAATATCCAGGACAAGAAGCTTATCTAATTACTAATAAAATACGATTAGGTTCTGGATCCTTTCCTGCAGAAAACCTACTGACATATGATTATGCATATTCAGGATATGCTGCTGGTTATGATGATGGATTCAGGATTGATATTTCTACAGATTGTGGTGCTACGTGGGATTCCTTATATGGAGCATACGGAACGGATTTACAGACTGTACCTTATGTAGGTAGCGCTTGGTATCCTACATGCGGGAGTTGGAAAAAAGATACTTTAAATTTAAATAATTTCGGATTAAATGGAGAAACCTTAATGATTCGATTTGCAGCTATTAATGACTACGGAAATCGATTTTTTATGGATAATGTAAAAGTTAACGGAACAAATGTTTTATTAATTCCAACTGTAAGTTCAGAAAATAAAAAACTGATCAAGGTTGTAGACGTTTTAGGAAGAGTCGTAGAAGAAAGTCGAAATACCTTACTTTTTTATATTTATGATGATGGATCTGTTGAAGAGAAAATATTTGTAGAGTGATAGATTGGTTTTCTAAATGGTTTGATAGCAAATACTATCATATTCTATATAAAAATAGAAATCAAAAAGAAGCTGAAAACTTCCTTAAGAATCTGAGTAAATTAAATTTCTTTAAAAAAGATTCTAAAATTATTGATATTGCCTGTGGAAAAGGAAGGCACTCTCTTTTTTTATCTGATTTAGGGTATGATGTTACAGGAGTAGATTTATCAGAAAATAGTATTAAGCATGCACAACAATTTGAGAAAAAAAATCTGAAATTTGATGTGTCAGATATGAGAAAAACTTACAAAAAGAAAAGTTTTGATATCGCTCTAAATCTTTTTACTTCTTTTGGTTATTTTGAGAAAGAAGAAGACAATATTTCTGCAATAAAAGCAATGTCCGAAAACCTGAAAAAAGATGGAATTTTAATAATTGATTTTCTGAACTCCAAAAAGGTAATAGAAAATTTAGTACAAAAAGAAACAAAAGAAATGGATGGAGTTACTTTTAATATTTCACGGAAAGTAGAAGATGGTTTTATTTGTAAAAATATCCGTTTCTCCGACAAAGGAGAAAATTATGACTTTAATGAAAAAGTAAAAGCAATTACATTAGATGATTTTACAAAACTTCTTAACTTTGCTCAACTACAAATTAAAAATATTTTTGGAAATTATAGATTAAACAAGTTTAATTCTGTAAATTCGGATAGACTAATTATAGTAGCAAAAAAATGGAAATAGCCAATATAATATATTTATTTTTATCGGTAGCGATTGGAGCTATTATTGTAGAGGTCTTTAAACCTACAAAGAGTAAAAACATACAGTTACTTTTAACTTTTAGCGGAGCATACTTACTTGCAGTTAGTGTAATGCATTTAATCCCTGAACTTTTTAATAATAAGCCTTCAAACAATATTGGGATATTTATTTTAGGAGGATTTTTAATTCAGATTTTATTAGAATATTTTAGTAAAGGAATAGAACATGGTCATTTTCATAAACAAAGAGTAATTCCGATTACCGTTATGATAAGTTTATGTATTCATGCTCTTTTAGAAGGGATTCCATTGGGAGGGGGACATTTACATGATCATACTCAAGACGCTTTACTTACTGGTATTGTATTACATAAAGCTCCCGTTTCTATAGTATTATTTTCCTTCTTTCTTCAAAGTGGAATGAGTAAATTAAAAGCTTATTTCTTCCTTTTAGTATTTGCAATCATGGCACCACTCGGAGTGTATTCCGGACATTTATTCTCTGAACTTGCTATTTATGCAAACGAAATTATGGCAATTGTAATTGGTATATTCTTACACATTTCTACCACTATTCTTTTTGAAAGTACAGACGGACATAAATTTAGCACAATTAAAATTTTCGCTATTATAACAGGATCTTTATTAGCAATATTTTAGTTTGTAATGAGGAAAATTGTAATTACAGGAGCTCCTGGAACCGGAAAAACAACTATTATCAATCAATTAAAAAAAGGAGGATATAATTGTGTTGAGGAAATATCAAGAGAGATAATTGCAGAAGAAATTAAAAATGGTGGAGATTGCTTGCCTTGGAAAAATCTAATTAAATTTTCAGAAAAAATATTTACATTAAGAGAATCACAATTTATTAATTGCACAAAAAACATCAGTTTTTTTGATAGAGGATTAATTGATGTATATGCTTATATGAAGATGGATAAGATTGAAATACCTCAGTATTTTATTGACTCGATTAAAGAAAAAAAATATGA
>CABXPN010000045.1 GCA_902514225.1 uncultured Bacteroidota bacterium | reverse complement strand
TAAAGGTTGCTCTATCGTGAATAACATCTGTTAAGTTGACTCCAGTAATTCCTCCACATGTTGCATAAGTACAATTTCCATCATCAACTGTTGCGGTTGGATCATAATTTATTGCCAAAGGATCTGTACAACCATAAACGGGTGCAGAACCAATAATAAATGTAGTATCAACTGTACATCCGACTGCATCTGTTATTTGCAATGTGTATGTCCCAGAACAAAGTCCAATTATATTATTTTGTGTAGAACCATCACTCCATAGATATGAAACAGGGATATTAGATGAACTAGCACTTACAAATGCCCATCCATCACAAGCAGAAGAAGATGAATTTTGTATTACCATTAATGAGAACGTTAAATCGCAGTATTGACAATTACCATCATCAATATTTGCACCAGCATAGTAATTGTATGCAGTTGAATCAGTACATCCATAAATAAATGGAATACAACTTCCATCATCATAACATGCTAAGGAATCATAATTAAACATACTAGGATCTGTACAACCTGCTACATAACAACAACTACCATCATCAGTGTTTGCTCCAGCATAGTAGTTATATGCAGTTGAGTCAGTACAACCTAATTCAATAGCTACACATGAACCATCATCACAAGTTGCTACTGGATCATAGTTAAATGCTGTAGTATCTGTACATCCATAAGCTGTTAAGCAAGATCCATCATCTGTTGTTGCTAAAGGATCATAATTACATGCTAATGGATCAGTACATCCATATAAATCACCGATAATAAAAGTATCAACCACCATACAACCCACACTGTCAGTAGTTTCTACAGTATACATTCCATAACAAAGATTACTGACAAAGTTCACTCCTGTTGCAATAGGTGTTCCACTATTATCAAACCACTCAAAATTAATTGGAGGGTAACTACTAGTAGCATTTACAAAAGCAAAACCATCACAAGAACTATTGTTTGTTGCATTAAGGATAGTAATGGTTGTTGTTAAATCACAAGTGTAAACACATGAACTATCATCACAAACTGCTAAGGAATCATAATTTGAAGCTAAAGGATCGGTACAACCAGCAGTATTTTGAATATTATAAGATATAATAACTAAACCGTTTCCATATTGTAGACCTGAAGTTGTAGATCCATTTGTTACTCCTCCAATATATGAAGAACCTCCTCCTCCTCCAACAGCATATTCACCAACAGAAGATGTGTAACCTCCATAATAACCAGCTCCTCCAGCCCCAGTCACTCCACCAGACGTCATTCTTCCATCTTCGCCTTGACCAGGAAGAAATCCTGTAGATTGTGTTCCTCCAAATTGACCAGTTCCTGTCCAATTACCAACAATACCATCACCTCCAATTAAACCACCACCATATCCTCCATCTCCCATATAAGCTCCAGCACCACCACCACCAGCAGCAACAATAACTCTATTACTAAGAGAGGTTCCTCCAATTCTTATGTCTGAGGCGCCACCACCTCCTCCTCCAGCATCATCCATGTCCCAATCAGCATCAATTGAATATCCACCACCATTCCATCCTCCTGTACTGTTATAAGGATCACTACCTCCTTGACCTCCAACGTATATACTTAAGACCTGACCAGAGGTTACAGCTAAATCTCCTTCAGCAAAGCCACCTAAACCAGCTAGACCTGAACCAGGACTACCATTAATCCATCCAAGGCCACCTTGAGCACCATAAGCCTCAATAGTAACAGATGTTACTCCAGCAGGAACTGTATAGGTTTGCATAGCACCTGTATAATTTAAAGTATCTACTGCATTTTGATTACAGTAAATACAGCTTCCATCATCCATTGTTGCTGTTGGATCATAATTTGCAGCTGAAGAATCTGTACATCCATAAATAGGATATATACACGAATTATCATCACAAGTAGCTGCAGCATTATAATTACTTGCTGAAGAATCTGTACAACCAAATATTGGTGTAGTTGTTAAAAATGTAGAATAAGACGAACTACCGTAAGAAATTTGATTAATTGTATAATTACTAGATCCATTTGGCGTAAATTCCCAGGCATCATTTGTTGCACTCCATACTAATGGAAAGTTTCTTGGTTGATTTAAAGCAGGATCATTCACAATATTATAATTTGCACTTGTTGCATCTACCAACCCATGAATAGCATATCCTCCGTTCCAAGTAGAACATATAGGTTTATCAATTACATGAGTTTCAATAATATTTGTAGATTCATATAAATATAGATGAGAAGAAAATAATGTTCCAGTGCATGAAAACATAGGAACATCATTCCATCTAGCAATGAAAACTCTATTAGGAGCATTTCCATACGTACCATATTCAATAGTTCCTCCTAATCCAGGATTAAGATCTTGCCAAGGGGTCATAATGGCATTCTCTGGAGATACGCCTGGATTTGGAATTGCAGTATCAATTAACCATGGAGAAGACTGGTAAGCTTGTGCAGTGTCAAATGTTAGATAATTGTTTGTACTTAATACGCACTCTATATAAGTATTCCCATAAAAAGTAAATGGAAATCCAATTGGTAAAATTCCTGAATGATAATCATCAAGATTTATACCAGTATTATTAAGTATAATTTGACCACTATCAATTAAAGACACTATACTTACGTTTTCACTACCAAGAGTGTCAGAACAACCAATACTATCTACCATAATTACTCTAAAAGTATCAGCAGGTAAATTTGAGAAAGTTTGAGGACCATATCCTGATACAGAAGCAAAAGCTGACCAATTATTAGAATTATTAATCTCTAAATAGTAAGTAAACGGCCCAACACCTAAAGCCTCTACAGTGATTGTTGCATTACTACCTAAGCAGTTAGCATTAACAAGATTCAATAGTGTTACTGAACAATATTCACATGAACCATCATCCATTGTTGCTATTGGATCGTAATTAATTGCAGATGGGTCGGTACATCCATAACATGAGAAATCACATGAACCATCATCTATAGTAGCTGAAGCATCATAATTACATGCCGCTGGGTCAGTACAGCCATAACATGAGAAATCACATGAACCATCATCTATAGTAGCTGAAGCATCATAATTACATGCCGCTGAGTCAGTACAACCATACACTGTTCCGGATCCTGTAATGCAATTTCCTGAGAATTCATATATAAAATCATATGGAAGACTTGACCATGAGCTTCCTCCGCTTGAGTTATATCCGTAATAATTTCCACCTAAAGCATCAACTCCCCAATATAAAGCTGAAGAGTTATTAGTTGTAGTCACATTACTAATTCCTATCCAATATGTAGTATTTGTATTTGTTTGACCTGTGAATGTAAATGGCGTAACATTTAATGTTACTTCATATCTGTAATAAGATGAACTACTACTCCAAATACCCAGATAAGTTTGACTAGTAGGAGTTACCGTTTCACTTCCAATTAATGTGCCAGGAGTCCCATTATTATCAGCATAATAAGTAACCGTTACACTTGAAAAAGTTCCACTACCATTGATCCAGAGCTCAGGTTTTACTGTTGTGAGTTCAAAATCTTCCCCACTATTTACAATTAGATCTGCTGCCCCATAGGATGTTAAATAAACACCAAAAGCAGTCGGAGGATTTGTAGTAGTATTTGACTGTGAGCAAGAATTACTTGTTCCTCCATTTGGAGTCAATGTAGCACAATAAGCTGCAGTGCCATTAGACGAATAGTAACCTGTAATTACACCATTTGAATAAGTGCCTGTAATCTCATATGTACCTGATGAGTTTGAAATAGTTAATGTACTGCCGCACATTGACCAGAGAGAGCCATTCCAATTTCCAGATGTAGTGCCATTACTATTAAATATTATTGTATCGTATGTATATAAATTACTTCCACCTAAACATGAATTATCTAAAACCATATTCCATGTTCCTACTGTCATATCTACAGCAGGAGAACTAATATATATACATGATCCATCATCTATAGTTGCTAAAGAATCATAATTACAGGCTATTGGGTCGGTGCAGCCATATATTCCAGCTATACAGCTACCATCATCTATAGTTGCATAAGGATCATAATTTGTAGCTGTAGGATCTGTACACCCATAATCAATTGTAGCATTTACAACTTCACAATCACCTAAGAATACCCAAGAATCAAGACCTGCATCATGACCATCACCAATAGCAAATTTGAAATGATAGGTTAAGCCAACAGTAACAGGATATTTAATATAAATTGGGACTGTATAGCCATTTGCAGCTATATTACTATTAGAGGCATTATCAATATAATAGCCAGCATTTATACCAGGATGTACAGAGCTAACTGTTATTGGCAGATTAGGATTTGAGTTTGGAACATTAGCTAAATTTATTGCATTATTACTATAAGAGCCATTAATTCCAGGTCCTGATAAAAATAAACCAAATGCATCATTATACTGAGTATTTACAAAAGAAAGATATTCATTAGACGCAAAAACAAATCCAAAGTTTAAGGTATCTGATGTTGGAACAAAATCAAATTCTATAACAGCTGCATCATTAATGGAGCTAACACTAAAACTTTGACCAATTAAAGGGGGAACTGAATTTGCTACAGTTAGCAAATCACTATCCGTTAATCCTGTTGGTGTGAGAACACAACTATTGTTTAATGAAACAGATGCAGCACAACCAGAAGATAGTACTATACCGCTATCTAATCCTAAAAAGTTATATCCAGTATATGCAGTCATTTGAGCAGAATCTCCTGTATAGGTTATATTAGAAATTGTTCCAAAGCAATCAGTTAAAGAACTTATATCACCAGCATAAAAACATGAGCCATCATCTACAGTAGCTGTTGGATCATAATTTGTTGCTGTTGAGTCAGTGCAGCCGTAAGTGCTTGAACCACCATTTGGAGTTAGAATATAACAAGCGGAACCTGAAGTGCCACTAAATGAGCCATTTGAATAAGTAAATAAATAACTTACTGAGGAAAAGGCCACAATCAAAGTATTATTACACAGAGACCAATTTAAATAAGTTGTGCCATCAAACAAAGCTGTTCCGTTAGCATAAAAAACCATAGAATATAAAGTTGGAGACCCATTACAGGAAGCATCCCAATTCCATTCCCATGTACCTATAGTCATATCTACAGCAGGAGAGCTAATATATACACAAGAACTATCATCTACAGTAGCTGAAGCATCATAATTACAGGCTATAGGATCTGTACAGCCGTAAGTGCTACCAACACCACAATTATTAGAAAAATAATGTTGTGGATCTATATACCCTCCAGATACTGTCCAATTATTTGCAGAATACGTACTATCATCAACATTAATACACGTTAAACTCGGATTGTTAGAAAAATTAAGATTCCAAGTACCAAGATTCATATTAGAATTATTCCCATTTCTTAAATCTAATGATGATAATAAATTATTATTGCACTTAAAATTAGATAGAATAGGATTCTGACTTACATCTAAAGTTGTAAATAAATTATCATAAGCCCATAATGTTACTAAAATAGGATTATTGCTTAAATCTAATGAGGTTAGAAGATTATCACCACAACCAAAAAGTCTCAAAGCAGTGTTACTACTTACATCAAGCGAAGTAAGTTGATTACTTCCTAAATATAGATGGTCTAATATAGATAGTTGACTTACATCTAATATAGCAAGGTTATTTCTAAAAGCAAATAGACCTACTAGATTATTATTGAGATTTAATGATGAGATTTGATTATCATTACAATCTAATCTCCATAAGTTTGTATTAGCACTAACATCTAAAGTAGTTAATTGATTAGAATCGCACCTTAAAAAATATAAATTAATATTATTACTCACATCTATTGAAGAAAGTTGATTTTCGCTACACCATAAATAACTTAATGTTGAAAAATCTTCTATTCCTGTTAAGTCAGAAATATTTAGATTATTTACAAATAAAGTATCAACTGTATTAATATTTGCAGTTAATACAGAATCATTTAATGCAATACCATCCCCCATGCCATTTGCTTCTAAATAATTTTCAAAATTATCATCAGGAACATAAGTGTATTGCACAAATCCTGGAGGGAATAAAACAGCATCTAATATAGTCATCAGACCATTTACTAAACTAACAGTCAAAGTATCTGATATATAACCAGGAGCAGAAAAAACTACCTGAAAAGTTCCTGAATTCACAGATGCAGTTTGATAAAATCCAATCAGATTGGTATTTTCATTTATTGTTGTTGAGAGGATTTCAATGGAAGCATTACTTATAGGAGAGGAAGTGATTCCATCAGTAACATTACCTTTTAAATAACAGGCTTGCTGAAAATCTCTTCCGTATATTAATAATCTCCCTGATCCTCCTGACCCACTGTTTATATCAGAAGAAATAATATTTCCTGAAGGTAAATACGGATAGGTTCCCCAACAACCATCAAATCCATTGCCAGAGCCAGAATAAGAATCATAATAAGCAACTTGAATCATATAACTAGGATGAGTAATATCATGAACTGTAGTTCCATCTCTATAATAAGAAGTAATTAAGAAATTTCCATCAACAAAAGTATTATGAGGAATTGAATTTGAACCAGGGTTAGACTGTATTCTATCTACTTCAAAAATATTTGAAAGATTACTAACATCAAAAGATGTTAAATATGCGTCTGATTGTTCATCAGTAGTAAAAACATAATTCCCATCATCAGAAACCCAAGCGTTATGAGTAAAAGCATTAGGTGTAGTAGCAGACCCTAAAGTTTGTGGATTCGTCTTATCTGACACATCAACACAGAAGACTTTACCATCATAAACACATCCAGCCCACATTGTATCTCCTCTTACCATGCCATCATGAATATATTCATCACTCCATTCTCCCAAATAAACAGGATTTGTAGGATTTGCATCTACATCAAGAAATATTGCACCATCTGATTGGGGTCCCGGACCTCCAGCTCCAAAGATGTATGCAATTCCATTTTCATCAATATAAATATCATGAGCACTTGTAAAAGAAACACTACCACCATTACTATTTGTAAACTGAGAAACATGACTAAATGTATTTCCAGTCATATCAGTTAAATCAACAATTAATAGCCCAGCATCTGCCTCAGTTGTAACATAAGCATAGTTCCCCCAAGTTTTTACGTCTCTCCAGGTGGAATTAAGATCTGAGATAAAAAATTCCTCTATTGGAGAAGATGGATTAGTAACATTTACAACTGAAAATCCATTACGCAAACCAACTAATGCATATTCATCATCATTGCTATCAACCCAGCCCCAAATATCATTTCCTTCTGTTGTAGGATAGTTATACGTCCCTAATAAATTCATGTTCATGCTATTTTGAGATAATACATAAAAAGGGACTAAGAGAAAGAATAAAATATGTTTTTTCATGATACAGAGATATTGTGTTATTTATATTCTATTGTAAAATAAGTTTCTTATTTACTATTCCATTATCTGTAGTAATCTCTAAGAAGTAAACTCCTTTAGTATAAGTAGCTAAATCAACTTGTTTAGTGTATTCACCAACAAATTCAACTAAGTTTTCAGTGTAAACAACCTCACCGATAACATTGATGATTCTAACCTCAAGGTTTTGAACATCTTCAGATGTGAAGTTCACATTGAATATGTCTCTTGATGGGTTAGGATAAACATCTAAGTTATTGATAGCTGTACCACCTTCTAATCTTATTGAACTACTTGGTTGATCCCAAATTACTGGACCATCCCATTGTGCTGATCTATAAGGACCACCATTAGGATTACACCATGTTCTCCACATTACTCTGTATTGTAAACCAGGAGTAATTCCTCCTTTCTCTTTACAAAGAGTTGGTGACATAACTCCCATACCTCCAATGTTAATAAATGAAGATCCTGGAACGTTTTCTCTATACTTCAGTCTTACGAATGAATATGTAGAAACACTATCCCAACAGAAATCTGCTTTAGTAACATTATTAAGCGGAGTTACACTAACGTTAGTAACGT
>CABXPN010000044.1 GCA_902514225.1 uncultured Bacteroidota bacterium | reverse complement strand
AAAAGTCCATTATAGGTGTAAATACCACTTTGTGTATATATAGAATCATTCCACAACAAACTATCACAGGATGTAATAGTTGTGTAAGAATCATTAGACTGATTTATAACTAAATTTAATATATAAGTAGAATCACATCCATGAGTATTTGTAGAAGAATAAATATAAGTGCCACTACTATCATAAGTTGTTCCATTAAAACTGTAACTATCACATATATTAACATTAGAGACAATAGAATCATAAGTATGTATAGTTAAGTTAAGTAAAATTATACTATCGCATCCTGCAACATTTGTAAGCGTCTGAGTTGCTGTATTATTGTTAGAAGTATATGTTATTCCATCTATCCATGTATAACTATCACATGCAATTATTGTATCTATTGATCCAAATGCAGGTACATCATAATTAAGAATTACTTGACCATGGCCTGAACGTATAGCGTTAGTTGCAGGGTACCAGAAGTTCATAGAACTATCTGTAACTCCACCTACATATGAAGAACCACCACCTCCTCCTTGCGCGTCATTGTAATAATTACCAGCATTTGTTCCACCTCCATAATAACCACCTCCACCTCCACCTCCATCAGCAAGATTAGTAGATCCACCATAACCAAAACCTCCATACCCACCATTTGAGTTACCAGTACCTCCTGCAGTTTGAGATCCAGTTTTATAATTGTTTGGAGATATTCCATACAATCCACAACCAGAACTATATGAATCATTAGGATCTTCTCCACCACCACCACCTCCACCTGCAACAATAACTCTATGGTTCAGTGTGGTATCTCCATGTCTAATATCACTAGCTCCACCTCCTCCATTTCCAGGCTCACCAGAAGATGACGAAAATCCAGAACCACCACCATTCCAACCACCAGCGGCTAAGCCAGACATTGATGACGCTCCGTGTCCACCTACATATATATAAAGCGTATCTCCAGGATTTACTGCTAAATTTCCAGTAGCATAAGCACCAGCTCCTCCTAATCCACTATATGTATTACCACTAAGAAGTCGACCTCCTCCTTCTGCTCCATAAAGTTGAATGTTAACACTACTTACAGAAGATGGAACAATAAACATCTGAGGAGCTCCAGTATATTCGAAGGTGTCTAAATAAGGGTAAGAAGCAGAATTGCTAGATGAAAGAATAGTCAAATCTAATATTACAATACTATCACATCCATTTATTGTTTGGTAGGTGTAAGAAGAAGTGTCATTAGAAACAGTATAGGTAACTCCATTTAGCCAAGTATAAGAATCACAAGCTGTAATATATTCAGTAGAAGTATCACTGTAATTTATAGTTACATTAAGAAATACCGTACTATCGCATCCTCCATAATTAGTAAGTGTCTGCACATAACTCCCATTTGTGTCAATAATCTGCCCGTTCCAATTATATGAATTACAAGCAGTTATAGATGAATACACACTATCAGGAGTATAAATATTAACATTTAAAGCATGTATAGAATCACAACCATAAGAACTAATAAAAGATTGATAATACGTCCCGCTACTATCAATAATCTGTCCATTCCAATCATAAGTTATACATGAAAAAATATCAGATGTTGCAGTGTCACATATTGCTGTAACTAAGCTACTAACAGTATCTAAGCATCCGAAATCATCTTGAACAATTAAAGTTACATTATAACTAAAATTATATACAGATGTTGGATCACACTGTGTAGAAATTATTTCAGATATATTTGGAGATGAAGAAAATCCTTGATTGTAAATAGAGTTAAATCCACCAAAATTCTCAGTAATATTAATATTAAAAGTATCTAAACTATTAGGAAGAGTGACAGGATTACCCTCCACTATAATCACTATAGGACAAGAAGAGTTCGTATTAGAGCTATCTGTAATGGTTAATGGGTCTCCTGTACAGAAGAATTCATTCTGCAATGGACTACTTAAAATAGCTGTAGGTAAACCATGAACCGATACATTAATAGAATCAATAATCTGACAATCAGTAGAATCATTCATACTAAGAGTTACTAATTTGAGTCCACAGCTATAAAAGACAAATTCTGGATCAGCAGAAGAGGAAGAAGTACCATTAACATAAATACCATCTATACTGTCTATCATACTCCAGTTATAACTAAATAAAGAATCTCCTCCTACAATTGGTATATTAAGGTTTGATCCCTGACAGATATAATTAATTGTAGTATCTGAAGCAGGAGTAGCATTTGCAAAAAACTTAGTCGTATCATTTAAACACACAGATGTAGCACTAATATCTAATACAGGGTTTGGCCTTACTGTAACAGGATAAGAAACAGTGTCTGTTCCACAATAAGATTCTGTAATTAATTGAACTGTATAAATTCCAGGATTATCATACAAATGCGATATATTTGGATATTCATTTCCACTATTAGCAATAGAGAAAGTATCGATAACTGGAGAACAATCTCCAAAATCCCAATAATACCTAAGAGTATCTTCATTAGAATCAAATGTATTTCCATCACAGCCAGAAAGTGAACTATTAATAAATTCTGTAGAATCTCCAATACAGACATCCTCTGTAGTAAATTCTGCTTGTAAAGGATCATTAACTGTTTTCCAGGTAGCAATAGTTACTGAATTAGAAAGACAAGCTGAAGTTAACACTGCCTTTATCTTAAATTGATCGGTAGTACCATTTGCAGGATCATTACATCCACATGAGTTGTATGGGAAATTTGCAGGAAAACCGGCAACCTGCTCGTTAGGCATGAAAGGATGAGTAGTTAAATAAGTTGACAAATCAAGGAAACTCCAACTATTAGTGTCTATAACAGTTGTACCACAACTAATCTCCCATGAAATAGTGTCTCCAGGACCCATATCTAGAATAGCATTACTACCATTTTCTACCCATAACAAGTTGATGTTACCAGCACATAAAGGAACAATATCTGTTTGTAAACCAGCTCCTATTTGATTACCCAAACCAACAGAAGCAATATTTCTAATAAAATCAACTGTACAACCTGAAACAGAATCATAAATAGATAATGTAGATTCAATATTTCCTGGATTAGTAGTTGGAGCATTAACAGATTGTGTAATGCTTGAACCTAAATAATTATTCCCTTGTATATTCCAGCTATAATCAAAAGTAGAATCTGGATTTAAAACATTAAAATCTAAAGATGTACTACCACATGGTTTAATAATATTCTGATTACTATCAATATCTTGAATAATAATAACTGGAGGAGTTATCGCGTTTGCAGTTGCAGTAAAACTTAAAGAAGTAGTGTCTGTACAACCACTTCCATCAGTTACAACGACATCTATATGCGTCCATCCTGAATCTAAAAGATAACTTTCCCAATTATTCATTAGATTCTCATTCAAGTAAAACTCATAACTTATAGGACTAACAGATACATTTGCAATATTTATAAAACTACTTAGATCAACAGTCTCGCCTTGACATAAATTGTTCATAGGTAAAGAATCTATAATAAGAGGATTACTATATGATTCAATAGTAAAAGTTTCTACTCCACATGAGGGAGATGTACTAGATTGATCAACCTCAACAGTATAAGTTCCTAATTGTGTAAATGCAAGATCATAACTATTATAATAGTTTCCTGGAAATCCTGGGGTAATAACACTACCAGTAGGATCTGTTATTGTCCAGAAACCACTTAATCCATTATCAGCAGATAGTTCTGTTGTATCTCCAAAAACAACACATGAAGAATATGTTAGATTAAAACATTGAGACTTAACTTCCAGGTTAAATACAATAGTTAATATAAGAGATAAAAGAAATTTGTTTTTTAACATGTTTGATTAAGTGGTTTTTTTAAGTTAGCAAATATAGAAAATTTCTAAAAAGAAAGGGTATAAAATTAAACTAATCAAAGTATAATTTGATTATTATAATTATGGAATCTAAAACAAAAACATTAGAAAACATTATTTTTTGGAGCTTCAATTCATCAAATAAAAATACCAAAATATCAAAGACCGTATTCTTGGGAAACTCTTCAAGTATAGGAGTAGCAGGATTACAACCTAACACCTTTTTACATGATTACAGCAAGATTTCAAACTAAAAATTGCTCCGCTTTTTGCACCGCTAATCAATCTACTAACACAAACTTAAAAAATTAATTGGATTTTATGATTAGAAAATACTTTTAAAAATAATTTACCAATCTTTTAATAGCATTGGCACTCTTTTTACCTTCTTCTTTAATAAACCTTCTTGAACTTCTTTTTCTTCTCTTTCTAATGTATTTAGAATTTGTTCAATCTCTTCTTGACTTAATTTCTCTTTTGGTTGATTTTGATCCTTATCTTCTTTATCTTCTTTTTGTTCTTTTTTATTTTTCTTTGTGATTGTTGTATAGTATTTAGAAGTTTCTATCTCATCAATAGTATTATATATTCCTTCCAAACTTTCATTGTCTTTTGCTCGAAAATATTTTCCTCCTGTTTTGTTTGCAATCTCTGTTAATGTTTGCTCATCAATCTTTACTTCTACATAATCGTAAACAAATCTTCCAGTCAAATCCATTCCTACTGGAGTTTTTGCCATGCCCTTTGTTCCAATACCAATCGTATAAACACGGACTCCAGATTTTTCTGCAATATCAGCAGCTGTAAGAGGTGAAATTTTACCAGCTGTATTTTCTCCATCAGTAAGTAGAATAACTATTTTGCTTTTTGTCTTAGATCCCTTCAATCTATTTAAAGCTGTTCCGAGACCATCTCCAATTGCGGTTCTTCCGTCATCAATCATCCCGTATTTTATATCATTAAATCGATTTATTAAATGATTATAGTCAGTTGTAAGCGGACATTGAGTAAAACTTTTTCCACTAAAGAGAACAAGTCCAATTCTGTCGTTTTTTCTTTGTTTTATAAAGTCAATTACTATTTTTTTTGATGCATATAATCTGTTCGGTTCTAAATCTTGAGATAGCATGCTCCCAGATATATCCATGGCAATAATTATGTCAATGCCTTTAATTTCCTGCTTGGATCTAATTTCTTTTTTAGTCTTACTAATCTCTTCCAAAAGTTGATTTAGTCCAATTTGAGAATTATTTACGTTTATATTTATTCCATTACCAATACTAGCCAATTCTGATAAAAAAACAAAATTGGGTTTTGTTACAATTATATTTCCTTCTCTATCTTTTTTAAACCCTTTTCCTCTTGTTAGTGGAATAGGACCTCCATTCTCATCTCCGATTGATAAAGTGTGAATAACTACTCCTTTCTCAGCAGCTAATTTTGCTTCATTAAGAGCTCCCCCTTCATGATCATCACCATCTGTTATTATGATTATAGATTTATTAAATTCATTTTCAAAATTAAATGATTTCACAGATTGCTGAATTGCTGCTGAAAGATTTGTTCCTTGGGTTTTGATGGTTTTTGTGTTGACAATATTTAAAAACATTTTTGCAGCTGAAAAATCAGATGTAATAGGCAGTTGAGTGTACGCTTCTCCAGCGAAAACAATTAGACCAATTCTATCTCCTTCCAAATTATCAATCAGTTCAGAAATAACTTGCTTTGATCGCAATAATCGGTTTGGTTTTATATCTTCACAAAGCATAGAGTTAGATAGATCTAATGCAATTACAATTTCATTATTTTTCTGCAAAACATTAATTTGACTAAAAATAAAGAAAGGGTATAACATTAACAGCAATACAAGTCTTCTCATAAAGCAAATTTACAGAAAAATTATGGAAAATATGAGGAGTAAAATGTCGGGGGTAGCAGGACTATAACCTACTAGATATCGCAAATCAAAAGGTACCCGAATAGGTCCCTCGCTATTTTATACATCAGAATTACACTCCAAATATATTAAACTTATTGGAGTATTAGTTTCTTCTTAATCACTCCACCACCTGTTTCTATCTCTAATAAATAGATTCCTTTTGAGTTTTCTTTTAAATCAATCTTTTTATTATAACCTCCTATATGATTAAGTAAATTTTCAGAAAAGACTAGTTCTCCTATACTATTAATTATATTAATTTTAATATCCTGAACAATAAGATTCTTAAATTTAATATTAATAATATCTTTAGTTGGGTTTGGATAAATAGTAAGCTTTTCTATATTCTCAAGAAATATTGATGTTGATGAGGAATTTATTTGAAATGAAAAAGGCAAAATAATCCAACTTGCTGTACCACAATCAAAAACCTCTAAATTGTATATCCCTATTGACTGAAAAGATGGAACACTTAAATTCCCATTTAATTGTGTGGCAGTTGCACTTGTCGGAGCGCCATATAGCATATTCGTTCCAGACCATTGACTAAATCTAAAATCAGATAGATTTCCTGCGTTTGACCAACAGGACCACCCAGAGAAAGACATGTTGTTACCACTAATAATTAAAGAAGGTACTGTTTGTCCTTGGATGGCAGAATTTGGAGTTATGCTTGTTAGAGTTTGTGAAAGGATACAAAATGGTAAAAGCATAGAAAATAGTAGTATCTTTTTTTTCATTATTCAAGAGTTTTTATTATTGTATCGTAAGTTTTATTTTGTTCACGATACAAATGTATGGTTTTTATTTGATTAAAAAAAACTTCTGTATTACTTGAAAGTATAAGCAATTTATCATTGCTATTTACACGGTCACTTAGTTTTGAGAATATTGCATTAAAATATTGCATGTAAGATACAGAAATATTACCAAAACCTTCAATTCGAAAGTTTCTAAGACCTAACAAAATATCTAACGCCTCTTTATCTCTTTGTTCATAGGAATATATGGCTGCTAAATTTAATGCTGCCTCTTCAAATCTTGGTGAAATAGCAATACACTCTTCATATAATTCTTTAGCCTTTCTATAATCATTATTAAGACCATAACATGTGGCAAGATTATTAATGACATGTAAATGATATGGATTAATACTATAGGCCTTTTTAAAATAATCAAAAGCAATATTTACTTCACCTTTATTGAAATAAGCCAGACCATAATACCACATTAAAGGAGTTGTGGTATTATCAATATCGTATAAATGTTGATTATAGGCTATGTCTAGTTCATCAATCATCTTGTCCCAATCACTAATTGATTTATATTTCAATGCCTTTGTCATATGCAGATCCCCCTTGTATCTTATACTGGCAAAAGCTATATTGATACTAAATAAACAAATTAAGATTATACCAACTAGTTTATTAGATGTTTTATAGTATTTTCTTTTTTCCAATCTTTCGCTAATAATTATTCCTAAAATAATTGCTAAAAATAAATTATGAGTTGGACGTTCATTAGGGAAGTCAAATAGACTAATAATTATGTATCCTAACATAGTAGAAAATAAAATTAAAAAGAAATACCGTTTTTTATCTTTCATGTTTAAATAAAGAAATAAAGTATCTCTTAATATAAAGATAAATAAGAATATATATAAAATACCTGATAAAATTCCTCCTTCTGCAAAGAACCAAAGAAAATCAGAATGCGGCCTTTGTGCAAATCTATCCCCTTTTTGCCCTATAGTGTTTTTTAAACCATATTTAGGAAATTCTTTTTTCCAATTTCCAGGACCAACTCCTAAGATAGGATTGTCCTTTATCATATCAATAGTTTTTATATATAATGAAACTCTAGGGTCCTTTTCAATTAGTTTATTATTATCAATTCGCCCTTTCTTTCTCTCTATCTGATCTATTGCCTGCGTAAAATGTTTAAATACCTTAGGGCTAGTAATAAATAGTATAGAAGTAATAATGCTTATAATGAGTGTAGAATATAGTATTATCTTTGAATTGCCTCTAAAAGAAAAAAGAACAATTGAAACACTCATAAATAATAGACCTAAAAGAACAGCCTTTGACTGAATTAAAAGTAAACTACATAATATTAAAACTAATAAAAATAAAACCAACATCTTCGATAGTTTAGTTACTGATTGATAAACATAAAATAAAAAAGGTAATGATAAAAAAAGTATAGATCCTAATAAATTTTTATTCCCCATTGTAGCAGTTGCTTTCTCTGATTGAATGATATCTTTTCCATTCTCAAAAGCAATATAAATTTGATCAAAATAAATTAGTAGAGATATTAGAGAGAAAATCAATATTGATTTTGCTATAAATAGATAGCCTTTTTTTATAAAGATACTTGCAAAAAAGATTGTTAATGAAATTAGAACAAAAAGCCTAGACAAACTAAATATGGCATCAGCAGTAAAATTA
>CABXPN010000043.1 GCA_902514225.1 uncultured Bacteroidota bacterium | reverse complement strand
AAACACTAGCAATTAGCGTGAAATCTAGAGAAAATGTTGGGAAATCTAACACTAGAGCGTTAAGAAATCAGGGTAATGTACCATGTGTACTTTACGGGGGAGAAAAGCAAGTGACTTTCTATGCTCATGAAAATGACTTTAGAAAGCTCGTGTATACTTCAGACACTTTTGTAGTTGAGCTTGACATAGATGGTTCTAAAGTTAAAGCAATTATGCAAGATATTCAATTTCATCCAGTAACAGATAAAATTCTTCATATTGACTTTTTAGAAGTTATAGAAGGAAAACCAGTTACAGTTGCACTTCCGGTTATTTTAGAGGGTGTAGCTGCTGGAGTTCGTAATGGTGGTAACTTAATGTTCAGAAGACCAAAAATTATTACTAAAGGATTAGTTACTAATTTACCAGATGCAATTACTTTAAATATCGAACACCTAAAAATAGGTATGTTTACTTATATTAAGGATATCGTAATTGAAGGATGTGAATTTATAGCTCCATCAAACTCTGTTGTTGTAGGTGTAAAAACTGCAAGAGCTGCTATTGAAGAGGAGGAAGAAGAAGAAGAAGAAGAGGGAACTGAAGGAGGTGATGCTTCTGCTGAAACTGCAGAAACTCCACCTACTGAAACTGCAGAAGCTCCATCTGCTGAGTAAATTATGAAGTACTTAATCATAGGATTAGGTAACCCTGGTGCTAAGTATGAAAATACAAGGCATAATATAGGATTTAAAGTGTTGGATAAGCTTGCGAGTTTATCCAACATTTCTTTTTCTACGGATAAATATGCGGATGTAGCTTCTGTAAAGTTTAAAGGTAGAACGCTTGTACTTATAAAGCCAAATACATTTATGAATTTAAGTGGAAAGGCAGTTAATTATTGGATGCAAAAAGAGAAAATTTCTACAGAAAACATCTTGGTTATTTCTGATGATATATCATTACCTTTTTCAACTATCAGACTAAGATCAAAAGGATCTGATGGTGGACATAATGGATTAAAAGATATTATCAATACTTTGGGGTCTTCTGCATTTCCCAGAATTAAATTTGGTGTCGGATCAGAGTTTAATAAAGGTAAACAATCAAATTATGTTTTAGCAGATTGGTCAGAAGAAGAAAGTATAATACTAGAAGGAAAACTTGAATTTATTATAAAAATGATTCAATCTTTTTCTGCAATTGGAATAAACAGAACAATGAATGATTTTAATAGAAGATAAAGCTTCCTTCAATTAAAATTCTTTTTATATTTGTCCTCCGAAAACAAGGTATCGTGGCCGAGCGGCTAGGCAGTGGTCTGCAACACCATCTACAGCGGTTCGAATCCGCTCGATACCTCCAAATTGAAAGCCCGTATTTGTACGGGCTTTTTTTATATATTTGCAAGAACTATTTTTTATGAGAAGATTTTTATTTATTTCAATTTTATTTTTGTCATTTGTTAAAACAGATGTTTTTGCACAATGCTCATACAACTTAATTAGTGTCACTCATATTGATTGTTATAATGATAATACAGGTGAGATAGAAATAAGTATTACTAATCCAAACTCTACTTGGTCATGGACTTTGCCAGGAGGAGGAACTTCAACATCTTCTAGTTTATCTAATTTACAAGCAGGATCTTATGTTCTTAACATTGCAGAATATTTTATTCCTGGAGACCCAACCTCTTCTGAAGTTTGCTCTTTATCAGACACTATTTTTGTAGAACAAACAATACAGATTACAGCAGATTTTGTATTAAAAAATATTTGTTCTGCTTCAGACTCAGCTGATGTTTTTACAACTATTATTGGAGGTACAAAACCATATCAAACACTTTGGACTCAAACAGGAGATACAGCAAGAAGTACAATAAATTTAGCTCCATCTATTACTCCTTACACTTTAAGTATAACAGATGCTAATGGATGTCAGAGAAATCAATACCTAACAGTAGATTTTGTTGAGAAGATGCAAACCTTCATGTCAAATGAAGATGTAATTTGTAAAGATGATAATAGCGGAGAAGCTAGAGTTTTTATAGAAAATGGGACGTCTCCATATAGATTTGTTTGGAATACCGGAGAAGAATTTATTGATGAAGATAATAGTAGTATTGAGGGTTTGTATCCTGGAACATATAGCGTTACCGTAACAGATACAATGGGATGTACAACCTCTGATTCTATTACTATTTCTACAAATCCAAAAATATGTATTACAGTTTATAAAGTATTTTCTCCGAATGAAGATGGAATCCATGATTACTGGGAGATTGAAAATATTCATTTGTATCCTGACGCACTAATTGAAGTGTATGACAGAATGGGCAATATGGTTTACAGAAGAAGAAATTATATAAACTCTGAATCAGTTGCATTTAATGGTTATGACGAAAATGGCAGAAAACTTTCTTCTGGCACATATTATTATGTGTTAAATTTGGAACTTGAAGAAGAAGTATTTAAAGGTAGTTTAACGATTGTAAGGTAATGAAGAAAATTATAATTTTTTGTTCTTTCTTATTTGTGTTTTCATCTCTTAAATCACAACAAGCAGTTATGTTTTCTCAGTATTTTACTAATGATATAATTTATAATCCGGCAATATCCGGAAGTAAATATTTTAACCAGTTTACATTACAAACAAGGCAACAATGGCTTGGATTTGAAGGAGCTCCACTTTCTTCAAATGTAAGTTTACATGGGGCATTAAATAATAGGTCTGGGCTAGGAGGATATGTTGAACATGATAGAACTTACCCATCTAATCAGACTAATGTAAATTTAAGTTATGCGTATCATGTTCCGTTAAATGCTGACGGAGCGTTTATCTCATTTGGTATAGGAGCAAAAGCAATGTATTATTATCTTGATTTTGAACCGGGAGACCTTCCTCCAGGATCTGATCCTGCTTTTAACGACAGATCTTATGAAAATTTCTTAGGAGATGCAAGTTCAGGTATTTACTTGTATAACGGAAATGGATATGTTGGATATTCTGTAATAAATATGTTACAATCTTCTTTTAATAAAGAAGCAGGAGATGGTTTCAGTAGTAATATAGAAGAAAGGATTTATTACGGAATGGCAGCTTACAAAATTAGAGTTAATAGAGATTGGTATGTAGAACCATCTATGTTATTAAGACATAGAGAAAACGGAACTCCAGAAGTTAACTTTACTACCAGAATTTTTTATGTCGACCAAATTTGGACAGGATTATCTGCCCGAACTAATAAATCATTATCATTTTCAGTAGGAACAAATGCAGATAAAATTCAATTTGCATATTCTTTCGATCATTATTTCGGGGAAATTAGCCAATACCAGCTAGGTACGCATGAAGTTACCTTGTCATTTATGGTTCCAAACAGAGTAAAACACTATTAGATTGTTCTAACTTTTCTATTGTAGTTCTTCTTTAATCATTACTTTTGTACAAAGATTTAGACTATGGATTTTGTAGAGGAAATAAAGAGATTAAAAGAAGAGAAAAACGCAATTATTTTAGCGCATTATTATCAATATCCTGAAATACAAGATATAGCAGATTATGTTGGAGATAGTTTAGGACTTTCAAAACAAGCAGCATCCACAAATGCCGATATGATTGTTTTTGCTGGCGTCCATTTTATGGCAGAAACCGCTAAAATTATCAATCCTACAAAAACAGTTGTTCTTCCAGATTTAGAAGCAGGTTGTTCTTTAGCAGATTCTTGTCCTGCTGAAAGGTTACAATCTTTAAAAGAGAAGAATCCGAATCATGTAGTTGTTAGTTATATTAATTGCAGTGCAGATGTAAAGGCCATTTCTGATATAATTTGCACTTCATCCAATGCAGTTAGGGTTGTGGAAAGCATACCAGCAGAGAAGGAAATTATTTTCGCTCCCGATAAAAACTTAGGAAGATATGTTTCTGAAAAAACAGGCAGAGAGATGTTGTTATGGGACGGAAACTGTGAAGTCCATATTGAGTTTTCTAATGAGAAAATTGAAAAAATACAAGAAGAATATCCTAAAGCAAAACTTATTGCTCATCCAGAATCTCAGCAACAAATTTTAGATCAGTCAGAATTTATTGGTTCTACAGCAGCTCTTTTAGATTTTGTGCAAAATGATGATGCACCAGAATATATTGTAGCAACTGAAGTAGGTATTTTGCATAAAATGAAACAACTTGCTCCGAACAAAAAATATATTCCTGCTCCAATTACAGAAAACAACACTTGTGCTTGTAGTGAGTGTCCTTATATGAAACTTAATACATTAGAGAAAATATATAACTGTATGAAAAATGAATCTCCTCAGATTAGTGTTAAGGAAGATGTCAGGATAAAAGCTAAGAAAGCTATGGACAATATGCTTTCTTTAGGAGAATAAATATTTATGAAAAAAGTTGATTTTTTAGTTGTTGGTTCTGGTATTGCAGGACTTACCTATGCTGTAAAATTAGCTGAACATTTCCATAAAAAAAATGAGGAAGTAAAAATTTGTGTTTTATCAAAAGTAAATGAAGATGAAACAGCAACAAAATACGCACAAGGTGGTGTGGCGGCAGTATTTGATAAAAACCAAGACTCTTTCGATAAACATATGAAAGATACAATTATTTGTGGAGATGGTTTATGTAAAAATGAGGTAGTTGATTTTGTGATAAAAGAAGGGCCAGAAAGAATATCTGAAATTATAAATTGGGGGACTCAATTTGATAAAAACGAATTAGGAGAATATGATTTAGCAAAAGAAGGTGGTCATTCTGAAAAAAGAATAATTCATTATAAAGATATTACGGGTTGGGAAATAGAAAGAGCTTTGCTGAAAAAAGCAAGTGAGTTTTCTTCTATTGAAATTCTATCACATTATTTTGCTATTGATTTAATCACAGAACACCATTTGGGAACTAAAACTAGTAGGCAAGAAAAAATAAATTGTTTTGGTGTTTATGCTCTTAACAGAAATAATAAAAAAGTAGAAACAATACTTTCAAAATCTTCTTTATTGGCGGCTGGTGGAGCCGGAAATATTTATCAGAGCACTACAAACCCTGTAATATCTACAGGAGATGGAGTAGCAATGGCATATAGAGCAAAAGCTGAGGTTGAATACATGGAATTTTTTCAGTTTCACCCTACATCTTTATATAATCCGGATGAAAGACCATCATTTTTAATATCAGAAGCAGTGAGAGGTTTTGGAGGAATTTTAAAATGCAAAAACAAAAAGGCATTTATGATCTCTTATGATGAAAGAGGAAGTTTAGCTCCTAGGGATATTACTGCAAGAGCAATAGATGCAGAGATAAAAAAGAAAGGTGGAGAATTTGTTTTGTTGGATGTGAGAGATACTGATTTGAATAAATTTAAAACTCACTTTCCGAATATTACAGAAAAGTGTTTTTCGGTTGGAGTGGATATTGAAAAACAAATGATTCCGGTAGTTCCGGCAGCACATTATATGTGTGGAGGAATAAAAGTGGACCAGAATTCTCAGACATCAATTAACAGATTGTATGCGTGTGGGGAATGTTCTTCAACCGGATTACATGGAGCAAACAGATTAGCTTCTAACTCACTTTTAGAAGCTTTAGTTTTTGCAAACAGAGCTTTTTTATCTTCTATTAATGAAATGAAAAACGAACATAATTTGTCTGTTCCTGAGTGGAATATGGAAGGGACAAAAAATCCTAAAGAATGGCTTATTATTGATCAAGCAACAAAAGAATTGCAACATATTATGAGTAATTATGTAGGTATTGTTCGTTCAAACTATCGTCTGAAAAAAGCACAAGATAGGGTAAATTTACTTTTTAAAGAAATGAGTTTAGAGTTTAAAGATAATGTACCTTCAAAAAGTGTGCTCGAACTCAGAAATATGATTAATGTTGCACATTTGGTAATTGAACAAGCTCTTATTCGTAAAGAAAATAAAGGCTTACATTATAATATTGATAATCTATAATTATGAAAAAAATTGAACACATTGGAATAGCAGTTTCTGATATTGAAAAATCTAATAAGGTTTTTGAAAAGATATTCGGAAAAGAAAATTATAAATCAGAAAAAGTAGAATCTGAAGGTGTTGTAACTTCTTTTTTTCAGATAGGAGAAAACAAAATTGAATTAGTTTCTGCAACAAATTCTGATAGTCCGATACATAAATATTTGTCTAAAAACAGAGAGGGAATGCACCATATTGCTTTTGATGTAGAAGATATTTCTTCAGAAATGCAAAGGATAAAAAAAGAGGGGATAAGATTATTAAACGAATCTCCTAAAAAAGGTGCTGATAACAAACTAATTTGTTTTTTACATCCTAAAGATACAAATGGAGTTCTTATCGAATTATGTCAGGAAATAAAGTAGCAACTTCCTCCGTATCTGATAAATGATGAGTTTGAATTCCTAGTTTATTTGCTCCCTCAATATGCTGAGGAGAATCATCAATAAATATAACTTCATTAGCTTTTAAATCGTTCTCATCTAAAATAAGTTGAAAAGCTTCTTTATTTGGTTTTCTAAATCCTATTTCATGAGAATAATATACTTTGTCAAATAAATTATAAAATTCTTGATACTTTGTTTTACCTAATTTTTTCTTGAATTCAGAAATATGAATAGTGTTTGTGTTCGATAAAAGATAAATATTGAAATCTTGCTTCAGTTTCTTTAGTAATTCAATCCTTTCTTTTGGTAAGTCTAAAAGTAATGCATTCCATGCAAAAATTACTTGATCTCCTTTCGCATCTTTACATAATAGTTGTATTTCTTTAACAAAATCTTCATCAGATATTTTACCTGTTTCCAGAAGGTTAAAGATATTATTTTGAGTTTTTTTGGAGTAAAAATTGGAAGATTTTTCAATATCTAACTTCTCAAATTCGCAAATAGTTTTTTGGTAATCTATATTGAGCAAAACAGCCCCTAAATCAAAAATAATAGATTTTATATTTTTCATTTTGCAAATGTGTAAAATATTAAATCATTTTAATAGATTTGCAGCACGAATTTTCGGGGCCCATAGCTCAGCTGGTTAGAGCACTTGACTCATAATCAAGGGGTCGTTGGTTCAAGCCCAACTGGGCCCACAAAACCTCACCTTTTAGGTGGGGTTTTTATTGTCTAAAATGTTCCTTTACTAAATTATCAATAGGGGATTGTAGTATTTCTTGTACTTGGATTCCTTCTTTTTTGGCAATCTCTTTTATATAACCGGATAAATAAAAGGCAACCGAACCAACAAATGTAAGAGGATAATCTTTGTAATTATTAAAACATTTTATGTGTAAATCAAAAAAGTATTGTACTCCATCTCTGAAAATTGTGTCGAAAATTTCCTCTTCTTTATTTTCAACCATAAAACGAAAGAAAGTAGCCAAATACAAATTAGGTCTTTCTAAAGAATAGATATTTTCAATAATATCTTCTTTTCTTTCGGCAGTCCAATTTTCAAATTTTTCAATCAGATTTTTTGGTAAAACATTATTTACATACAGATTAATTAGCCTCTTTCCAAAATAATTCCCACTAGCTTCATCTCCTAATATATATCCTAATGACGGAGAGTTTTCGTGAATTTTTACACCATCAAAAAAACAAGAATTTGATCCCGTTCCTAAAATGCAAGAAATAATTGGAGTTCCATTATATGTTGCTTTTACAGCAGCTTCTATATCGTGTTTTACAACAATCTTTGCATTTGTAAAAAACTGACTTAAAGAGGCTGATATTTTTTTATTTTTTTCATCAGAAGAACAACCAGCACCATAAAAGTAAATTTCTGTTACCTCTCCTTTAATTGAGAAAAGAGTACTATTTTTTAGTTCGGATAATAAACTTTTTGATGTTGTGTATTTCGGATTAAAACCTACTGTGTTGTGGACCTTATTTAGATCTCCTCTTAAGGAGCATTCTGCCCAACTACATTTCGTGGAACCGCTATCTGCAATTAAAATCATAAATTTTATTTACAAAAATAAACTAAATTCTAACTTACAGAGTTATTAGTATAGAACAAATATTATTTATTATTTTAGCACAAATATATTTTCAATGAAATTATTATTAATACTCTTTTTATCGGCATCTTCTTTAATTTGTTTTTCACAAATTAATTTACTTAAAAAAGTATCTGAAAAAGCAGAAGGATTAATAAATACGAAAGCGCAATTATCAGAAGATGATATTGCAGACGGATTAAAAGAAGTCTTATCTTCAGGAAGTGCATATTCTGTAAATTTAGCTTCTGCAGATGGAGGATTTAATAATAACGAACTTATAAGAATACCATTCCCAGAAGAAGCTATTAAAATTAAAAATTCTTTATTAAAGATAGGCTTTAATGGTAAAGTTGAGGAATTTGAAAATTGCATGAATAAAGCTGCTGAAACAGCTTCTCAAAAAGCTCTGTCTATTCTGATGGATGCTATAAAAAACATGAGTATTGTTGACGCTCTTACTATTTTAAATGGAG
>CABXPN010000042.1 GCA_902514225.1 uncultured Bacteroidota bacterium | reverse complement strand
TTGATAAGGTGATATCTTCTTATTATGAGGATAAAGGAATGAGACTTTTCCTTTTGAAAAACCTGTACAGAAAGGAAAACAAGGAATTTGCTTGGAGATTTAATATTGAAGTCCTTTTAGAAAAAGTAAGCAACATACAAGAGGCAGATTTTATAAAAGGAATTTGTGATGTTCCAACTCATTTTATAAGAGGAGGGAACTCAAATTACATAACTACTAAAGACGAACTAATTATAAATAAACATTTTTCAGATTTTAGTATTGCCACAATTGAAGGAGCGGGACATTGGTTGCATGCTGAAAACCCTGAAAGATTCTATTCTGAGGTTATGGGATTCTGTTTAATGTAAATCAACCAAGAAATTTAGCAAAGTCGGTTACGGTCGAGTAATTTAGGTGGCAAGTACTTTTCTAAAAAATTCAAATAAAAAATTGTTATTAAATTGTATCTTTGTCTAATATGTCACAACATTTTATAAAATACTTGCAACAAAATTTTGGTGTCAATGATGATGAATTTTTAAAAGCTCTTGAAATGAGCCCAGGAGCTCAAGGATCAATACATGGATCTATTGGAGAACTTCTTTTCATGAAGTATGCAATAGATAATGGATATGATGTTTCTAGAATTAAAGAAAAACCCGATGGTAGTTACGATTCTAAAACATTTGAAGCAAGAGGAGATTTTTACGTAAGAAAAAAAAATTGGCCAAACGGTTATGGGTTAGTAATTGAAAATAAAGGTGTAAAAACAAACCACGAAAAAAGAGCAAACTACACTAATAAAAAGACTTTAGTTAATTTTTTACATAAACACGCTTTTCAAAGATCTAAAAAGGTTGAGTCTATATATAATAAGGGTTTAGAATCTTATGAAAAAGTAAAGAAAAGATGGGAAACAAATAACAATACTGAATTCCCAAAATTTAGATGGAACAAATTTAATCCTGGGCCAGGAATACCTGACCTTACAAACATATGGGAAAATGAAGAGTCTTTTTATAATTGGATTAATTCTTTTAATGAAAAAGATTTAACAGAAAATAAATTTTGGGATTTAGAGGCTCCTTGTAGAGTTATTGGAACACACATGCCAAATTCTAGGATTGATCCAGTTACAGGAATCAAATCCACCGGCCCATTAGTTGGAGAGTTTAGCATCCTTGCGGTTGACCTCTTTTTGAGAACTGGCAAACATGAATTTGTTTTTGCAAATAGTTTTGATTTAAATCATCAACGCTCATCGCCAAACCATCTACAACAAAATTATACTATTGATGTTCTTGTAAACTATGATGGATTTAAACGTCATAAGTTGCTTCACCCATGGCATGAAGATCTAGATGATTGTATAACTTCCTCAAAACCAGAGTTAAGAAAAATAGACAAATCTCAGTTAGATTTAAGATAATTTAATGAATTTAGTACAATCAATTTCGTTACTGAACCTTACTCTATTCTATACTATTTATAGTAAGAGAATTCCACTTTCTTATAAATACTAGAATCTTATAATCTGCCCTGTTTTCGCTAAATTAAACCCTTTTTTTAAAATCTCTTTTTTGGCAGCACTATTTTCAATCAACAATGGGTTGGTGTGGTTAAAGTGTATAAAATGCACTTTTTGTTTATTATCATCTGAAAGAGAAGAAAATAATTCCATACTTTCTTCTACAAAAGGATGAGGTATTTCACTCATATCTCTTTTTAATTCTCCGTTTTTATAAAAGGTAGCATCCAAAAAAGCATAATCTACTTTTTTAATAAGTTCTGTTATATTAGTTTCCCACTTTTCCCATTTGTCAATATCTGGAATAAAAATTAAGGATTTGTTATTTATCGTAATTTCATAACCTACTGTTTCTGAGAATTCATCTCTGTGAGGAACCAAAAAAGGAGTTATCTTTATATTCTCATTCAGATTAATAGTAGAATCTGATTTTAGTTTTCGCAAACTAATATTTTCTAATTCCACCAATTGGCTCCATGGCCCATTTTCTTCCAAAAAAGTTGTCATTTTTGGCATGGCAAAAACAGGAATTCCATTTGTTCCCATTACTTCTCTACCGAAATGCATCAGTCCTGTATAATGTCCCATATGAGCATGGGTTAGTAGCACTCCATCAATTTTTTCTGTTCCCGTTTTACTTTTTAATAATTGCAATTGCTTTTTAATATTAGGAGTAGCGTCTATAATCCATTGTTCATTTGTAGTTGGATCTACAATTGCTAGGCAAGAAGTAGCCTTTTGTAATGCAGAATTATTCCAAGCTGCTGCACAACATTCTTTCTTGCAATTCATCTGAGGATACCCCGCATCCTGAGATACTCCCAAAACCATAACATATGGAGTTTGTGGGATTTCTTCCTCTACAGAATTTTTTGCAGCTATTGGAACTTCTTCCTGTTGAGAATTACAGGAAAAAAGAAATATAACACTTATTAATAGTATATTTTTCATTTGATAATTTTTTCAAAACAATAATACTCATTTTTGTTGGGTTTCAAATTGATGGACCCTAATTCTCTATAACCTAATCTTCTATAAAACTCCATAGCTTTTGGGTTACCACTATAAGTATCCAGTCGAATAGATTTTAATCCTTTTTCTATTACCCTATTTTCAGCAAAAATCATTAATTTTTTACCAATCTTTTTCTCCCAAAACTCTTCTTTAACTCCCAATCGGTGTACTACCAAGAAAGAATCAGATTTATCTTCCCAATCAATATCTAAATAGGTTGTATCTTGATTTTTATCTATATTTATTCCTCCAATAATAACATTATTTTCAATAGCCACAAAATAAGTTTGAGCAATCAAATCTTCCATAATTACTCTATCATTCGGATAAGTATCATCCCATTGATCAATGTCGTTTGCAATCATCCCCTTGACACATGATTTATACATTAACATGATATTATCCAAATCTGTTTTATTTGCTTTTCTGATTATCATTGTACAAGTAAATTACATCCTCTTACGTCTGAGTTGTCAAATCTTCCAAGTACCGAAAAAGAACCATCATCAAAAGTTTTCCCTAAATCTTGCGTAGCAATAAACGGGCAGGAATAGATGTTTGCCAAATCAATTACATTAACACCTCCAGTTTTATCATTCCCAATAATAGTTAGAGGATCGTTTACATCTCTAATAAGAATTCTTTTCCATGTGGGAGATTTAAAAATATTATCTCCTTTGGAATAAGATTGTGATAATAGCTCAGTCATTCCGTATTCAGAATGTATGTTCTTCAAATTAAAAGCACTTTTTAATATTTTATGTAGTTCTTCTTTGAGTAGTTCTTTTCTTTTTCCTTTTGTTCCCCCAGTTTCCATTATAATAGTATTTTTTAGTTGTTGAGGAAACTGATTTGCTAAATCTAATAAAGCATAACTAACCCCAAATAGGATTGTTTTTTGCCCATCTTGTTCTAATTCTAAAATTGTTTCAGAAAGTCTTTCATAATCATTCAGATAGAATCCACTTTTCGGATGTTTACTTGATTTTATTAGGTCATCTACCATGTATATTAAAGAGGACCCCTCTCTTTCTCTGTAGTTAGGAAGGAGAGATAATACGCAATATTCTGTAATGTCTCCATAAAATAATTGGAACGCTTTTCGAAAACTGTATTCGTAAAGACTAAGATCAGAAACCAAATGTTTGCTTTGGTCTCCAGTAGTTCCGCTACTTAAAAAGATTTCTTCTATTTTATGCCCCTGACAAATTATTTGTTCGTCCTTAAAAAATTCAATTGGCAAAAAAGGCATCTCTTTTATGTTTCTTGGAGTTCTGCCTTTCAGAATAATTTCTGCATAAGTAGAATAGATAGGATTGTTATCCATCTGAAATTCGAAAAGTTGCATACATTGTTTTTCAAATTCCTGATAGTTTTTTATATCAAATATCGTATTTGTCATTAAAGCAAAATTAAGGCATTAAAAAAGGCGATACTAAAATAGTATCGCCTTTTATCATTAAATGTTTGTTAATTATTTTTCACCTACAATTGCTTCAGTTATATTTAGATGGTCACCAATTTTTTCTAAAGAGTGATTCTGCATTAAGTGTTTTTTTAAAAAGAGTATATTTGCTGCTAAAATATCTGAAATGAAGAATATTTATAAATGGTTAATAATACCATCTTTCTTAGTTTTTTCTTTAACTTTTTGTAATACTAATGAAAATAAAGATTCTAATCAAAATACTATAAAACCACCAGAAGGAGCAATATCATATAAACTTGATATGACATATGGAGATTGGAGGCCAGAAAATACAGAGGTTCATTGGATAGCTTATAAAACTAATGACAAAATTAAAGTATCAGGATCATTTAATGAATTTAGTTCTGATAGAGAAAATAGATCATTTAGTTCAATTGATGATTTAGTTAATGGTTTAAATTTTTCGATTAGTTCCTTAAGTTCTTCATCAGGGGACGCTTTAAGAGATTTAAATCTTAAGGATTATTTTTTTACACAATTAACTGATAATTTTCAGATTAATGGGACTCTGGGGAGACCTGTCAATGATTCTATAGATATTATTTTTGATGTCCTTGGTCAAAAGAAATCAATTCGTTTTGGATTTTATACTTATACAGTTCCAACTTGTCCATATGATGACCAGGTTATTAGTATTAGAGGAACAATTAATCTTGTAAATCAATTTAATGAGATAGCATATAATAGTCTTCATTCAAAATGTGTAGAGTTACATAAAGGATCTGATGGAATTTCAAAGACATGGGAGGAAGTAGATGTTCATATTAAAGCTTTAGTTATTAACGAAACTAATCCTATCTATTATGATTAAACTTTAATTAAAACTAAAGGGGAAGTTTATTCTGAATGATAAGGTTTTGAAACACTAAAAATCTATCTGAACTCTCATCATTATAGCATTTTCTTTAGTAATTTCTCCTTGATAGTTTGTCATTTCACCCATCACATAGTTCATCATTACTCTTGTGTTTGGATTCAGATACCAATTTAATCCTAAGGTAATATCATCTAAGGTTCCGTTCTCTACAGAAGAGAAATCCATTTGAGAAACTCTGGCAGCAATTTCAAAAGCTCCCCAACTGTTTTCTCCGTAATTGTTAATCGGTTTCACTCTTCCAAATCCTGATAAAGAATTCTTATAAGTTCTACTTTCCCCTGTAATAAAATAAGAAACTTGTCCGTAATAAGATGAAAGAAAATCATTATTTGCAATTTCAGATTGAACATATTCCCCTTGAATAGAAAATGATTTATTTACATATGATGTTTCATAAGCAAGTAGTATTGCGTCATTATCATAATTTTCATAAGCGAGCAACTTTGTTCCTAGGTGATTTTCAGCTCGGGTAGAGACATTATATCCACCTGAAATAGAGCTGTTTCTTATACTTCCAGCAATACCCATATGTAATAATTTCTCTTCAGAATTTATTGCCAAATAAGTTATTCTACTTGTTGCATTAATTGCAGAATTTGCTGTTTTATCGTTCCCAAAATCATCAGCATTTAAGAAAACTCCTGTTTGTAATGATAATCTTTTTCCAAAGGTATTGTGATACATTACACCAGAATTTCTTTCAACTGACATTGCAATTGGAAGACCTCTTTCCATAAAGGTAATATATTTACTTGAAGTTAAAGCTTCTAATCTAAAAGGCTCTTTAAAGTGTCCGATCCTTAGATTCCCTTGTATTGGCAGTTTGTTTAGTTCAATAAAAACATCTTTAAAGGCAATATCTCCATTAGCAAAATCAAGTTGTAATTTATATTTTACATTTTCATAGATTGTACCAGATCTAAACAATCTAACTCTTCTGAATTCAGATCCAGCATTTTCAAAATTATCAGGCCCCCAAATAGCTATATCATACATTATTCTTCCTCCAAATTTTATCTTCTTATCGGTGGTCTGTGCATTTAAGTAAGATGTTGATGTTATTACAACTATTGATATAAGAATTATTTTCCTCATTTTATTATTTATCACCAACAATTGCTTCTGTTACATTAAAAATATGATCACCTATTTTTTCTAATGAATGGATGAGGTTGTTATAAATCATACCAGTTTGTATGTTGAACTCTCCCTTTTCAATTTTTTCTAAATATTTTTTTCTTAGTCTATTTCTCATTTTATTTATAGCGATTTCCGCTTCATCCGCATCTGTAATAGAAACCTGTTTGTAATCAGAATTCAGATTTTTGTTCATTATTTTGAAGGCTTTTACTACTTCATTCATTATTTCTTCCAGACTTTTGTTGAGATCTGTAGTAAAATCTGTTTTCTGTTCTTTCTTTCTTTCAAGAGTGATAGAAATTTGATAGCAGATGTCACCAATTCGTTCCATATCATTAATAATAGATATCATAGATCTCACTTTTAAAGAAGCGGAGTCACTCATTTCTCCTTGAGCTGCTTTCGCTAAATAATCGGCAATCTCTACTTCCATTTTATCAGTAATATCTTCATATTTTCTGATTCTTTTCATTAATTTATCAAATTTCTTGACATTTGTTTCCTGCATTAATTCTGGAATCATATTGTATAATCTACTAGTAATATCTCCGAATTTGGATACTTCTTTTTTAGCTTCTAATACAGAAAGTTCAGCAGTTTGCATAAGTCCTCCACCAATATGTTCCAAATGGAATTCTTCATCTAGATCTCCCTTAGATGGCTGTATTCGAATTACTGTTTTTGCAATAAATGGAACAAACCAAACTAATAATAATACATTTAGGATATTAAAAACAGTATGAAATATAGAAAGACCTATAGGTACTGCTATAGATTCACCTACACTATTAATTGGAGACAAATCCATATTTGACATCATATAACTATCAATAATTCTTATAAAGAATTGTAAGGAAAATATCATCCAAATTACTCCAAAAATATTAAATATAAAGTGAGCTCTTGCTGCTCTTTTTGCATGCACATTTCCTACAAGAGCAGCTAAATTTGCAGTAATTGTAGTTCCAATATTTTCACCTAAAACCATAGCAGCAGCTAGTTCAAAAGGAATATATCCCTCATAACACATTACCAAAGTTAAGGCCATAGCTGCTGAGGAAGATTGCACGACTAATGTAAGAATAGTTCCTACACCAATAAAAATCAGAGTTGATAAAATCCCCATATTAGCGTAGCTTGAAAGGAATGATAAAAATTCTGTATTTTCTTTTAAGTTTGGAACGGAATTTTTTAATTCTTCTAATCCCATAAATAATAAAGCAAATCCTATAAGCACTTCTGCCCATGCTTTCATATTAGATTTTGAGGAGAACATCATTGGGAAACCAATAGCAATAATTGGCAAGGCAATAGCTGATATTTTAACCTTAAAACCTAATAAGGAAATAAGCCAAGCTGTAATAGTAGTTCCAATATTTGCTCCCATGATAACACCTATAGATTCTACTAAACTTAGTAATCCAGCATTTACAAAACTTACTATCATTACCGTTGTAGCTGAAGATGACTGTAAAAGTGCAGTTAATACAAATCCTGTTGTAATTCCTAAAAATCTTGTTGAAGTCATTTTACTTAAAATGCTTCTCATTTTACTACCAGCTACTTTTTGAATACCATCACTCATCACCTTCATCCCATAGATGAAGAATCCAAGAGCCCCAATTAGTGTTAAAAATTCGATTATCCCAAATTCCATATTTGACATTTTAAATTCTTGCAAATTTATTGATTTATAGAATAATTATATTGATTCTTTTATTTTTTTTTAAAAAACAGAAAAAATCATCCCAACGTTTAACTTATTTTCTGTAATATTTGTTCTAAACCCTGAATAGTTCTTGCTAATATTTATTGCTTTTTTTAAGTTAAACTCTTTTTGTTTTTGATAAAAACAAATTCTTTTTCGTTTAAGATATTTTGCTAGATATTCTTGCTCTGTTTGCCCTGGTGTTGGTATAAATATCGCTTTTGCTTGTAGCTTTTGCAAATCCATAATTGTTGTATAACCTGGCCTAGAAATAATAATCTCTGATTCCAAGATATATTTATTTATTTCTTCTGTATTTGATGAAGATATTATTGTTAAATTATTTTTAGTAATTATATTTCTTTCTTCTATTTTCCCAAGTATAATTACTATTTCTTCATCAATTTCTTTTACTGACTCCATAACCATCTTCTCAAAAGATGTTCTTTTAGGTTCTGGTCCAGAAAGAATAAAACACAGTTTGTATTTCCTTTCTTTTTTAGTTAACTTTAATCTGGAATGCACCCCAATATATTTGTAGTTTTTAGGAAATATATTAGGTTTTGATAATTCTCCTGCAAGATTAAGTTCATCATCATCCATCACCCAACAAATACTGAATTTATTTATAAAATAATAATTTATTCTCAATAGAATTCTTTTAAAAAAAGGACTTTGTATTTGTAGTTGATGCGTAATAAAAATAGTGGGGATTTCTTTGT
>CABXPN010000041.1 GCA_902514225.1 uncultured Bacteroidota bacterium | reverse complement strand
TTCTTGAAAATTCTGGTGTAAATTCCTGAATAATTAAATGATCGAGCCCATAATTTTCTAACATCCGAGACCTTTCTTCAATTGTTGTAAGTAATTTCAGTTTCTGATCGTCAGGAAAAATAACATACCTTGGATGTGGGTAAAAGGTTAACAACACACTTTCTCCTCCAATTTTTTGCGCATTTTTATTTAATTGTCTGACAATAGACTGATGTCCTATATGTACCCCATCAAAAGTTCCCAGCGTTAAAACAACCTTAAAGTCAGGAGAAAACTCCTCTACCGAATTATATATCTTCACTTAATATTCTCTTTTTTACCAATGTTGAAAAACTGTTCAAAATTAAACATAAATTTATTTACAAACTTTATATTGTAGTACAAATAAAAAATAGTAGTTTTGCCGACGAAAATTAAAGACTTATTTTAACAAAATAAAACAATAAAAAATGTCAAAAAACATTGGTAAAGTATCTCAGATTATTGGCCCTGTAGTGGATGTAATATTTGAAGATAACGAGACGGAACTTCCACACATCTATGATTCATTAGAAATTACTAGAGAAAATGGATCTAAATTGATTTTAGAATGTCAACAGCATATTGGTGAAGATACAGTAAGAGCCATTTCAATGGAAACTACTGACGGAATTAGTAGGGGGACTGAAGTAATTGCTACTGGAAATCCTATTAAAATGCCTGCTGGAGAACACATTAAAGGTAGAGTTTTCAATGTAATTGGAGACGCTATTGACGGAATGGAAGATTTAGAAAAAGAATCTGGACTACCTATCCACCGAGAAGCTCCTAAGTTTGAAGACTTATCAACTGCTACTGAAGTTTTATTTACTGGTATTAAAGTAATTGACCTTATTGAACCTTACGCTAAGGGTGGTAAGATTGGTTTATTTGGAGGTGCTGGTGTAGGTAAAACTGTACTTATTCAGGAGTTAATTAATAATATAGCTAAAGGTCATGGTGGACTTTCAGTATTTGCTGGTGTAGGTGAGAGAACAAGAGAAGGAAACGATTTACTTAGAGAAATGTTAGAGTCAGGAATTATCAATTATGGTGAAGACTTTAACCATTCAATGGAAGAAGGAGGATGGGACTTATCTAAGGTTGATAGAGAAAAAATGGGAGAGTCAAAAGCAACATTTGTTTTCGGACAAATGAACGAACCTCCTGGAGCAAGAGCTAGAGTTGCATTGTCTGGTTTAACAATTGCTGAATATTTTAGAGATGGTGATGGTGAAGGAAAAGGAAAAGATGTACTTTTCTTTGTAGATAATATTTTCCGTTTTACTCAAGCTGGTTCTGAAGTATCTGCACTACTTGGAAGAATGCCTTCTGCTGTAGGATACCAACCAACATTAGCAACAGAAATGGGGACTATGCAGGAGAGAATTACTTCTACTAAAAACGGATCTATTACATCTGTACAAGCAGTATATGTTCCTGCTGATGATTTAACTGACCCTGCACCTGCTACAACATTTGCTCACTTAGATGCTACAACTGTACTTTCAAGAAAAATTGCTGAATTAGGTATTTATCCTGCGGTAGATCCATTAGATTCTACTTCAAGAATTTTATCTCCTGAAGTTGTTGGTGAAGAACATTATAAATGTGCACAAGATGTAAAAGAAATTTTACAGAGATATAAAGAATTACAAGATATTATTGCTATTTTAGGTATGGATGAATTATCTGATGAAGATAAATTAGCGGTACACAGAGCAAGAAGAGTACAAAGATTCTTATCTCAACCTTTCCATGTTGCAGAACAATTTACTGGACTTAAAGGATGTTTAGTAGATATTCAGGATACAATTAAAGGATTCAACATGATTTTAAATGGTGATGTTGACCAATACCCTGAAGCTGCATTTAACCTTGTTGGTTCTATTGAAGAAGCAATTGAAAAAGGTGAGAAAATGATAGCGGAAGCTAAATAATTTAAAAATGATTTTAGAAATAATAACACCAGAGAACAAACTATTTGAAGGAGAAGTTACTTCAGTTAAATTTCCAGGAACTGATGGTGAGTTTGGAGTTTTAAATAATCACGCACCTATAATTTCTACTTTAACTAAAGGAAAAATTATTGTAACAGATGAAAATGATGAGGTTTCTGATTTTGAAATCAATGGAGGTGTAATTGAAATGCAAAATAATAAAATCATTGTTTTAGCAGATTAATTAATAAAACAAAATAATTTATAAAAGAGGACTATAAAGGTCCTCTTTTTTTTATGTTTGAAAAATGAAAAATTGGATTATACTATTTAGTCTCTTTTGTATTGCTTGCGGAAATAATACTACTAAAGAAAATACTACATTTCAACTTGAGGTAGGCGATATTCTTTTTCAGGATTTAGATTCTTCTCCTCTTTGTGATGCAATCGAATTGGTAACTCCAGGATATAATGGAGCAAATTTTTCTCATATCGGATTAATAGTTTCTGATAATGACACATTAAAAGTTCTGGAATCAATTCCTCCAAAAGTAATATTAACAAAGCTTGATGATTTCTTAAATCGTTCTTTTGATCAAAATGGAGATCCGAAAGTTATTGTTGGAAGATTAACTAAGGATTTTTCTTATTCTATTGCAAATGCTGTGTCATTTTCAAAATCCCAATTAGAAAAAGAGTATGATGATGTGTTTTTAACAAATAATGACAAATATTACTGCTCGGAACTAATATATGAAGCTTTCTCAAAAGATTCTATTTTTCAGTTACAATCTATGACCTTTCTTCATCCCGAGACGAAGGACACTTTAGAAACATGGAAAAAGTATTACTCAGATTTAGGATTTGAAATTCCTCAAAATAAACTAGGAATAAACCCTGGAATTATGTCTCTATCTAATAAGATTGAAATAGTACATTTTTACGGTATTCCTGAGGGAATGAAAAAATAATTATTCTTTATTTTTTGTATCAATAATTATAGTTACAGGTCCGTCATTTATAAGTGTTACTTGCATGTCAGCACCAAATTCTCCGGACTGCACTTGATTTCCAATTGCTTCAGATAAGTCCTTTTTAAATTGTTCGTACAAAGGGATAGCTTGTTCTGGTCTAGCAGCTTTTATATATGATGGTCTGTTTCCTTTCTTTGTTTTTGCATGTAGAGTAAACTGACTTACCACAATCACTTCACCATCAACTTCTGTAACAGATTTATTCATTTTCCCCTCTGAGTCCGAAAAAATCCTGAGAGTAGAAATCTTATTTGCAAGCCAATCTGCATCTTCTTTTGTATCTTGAGTTTCAATTCCTAAAAGAATTAGAAGTCCCTCATTTATTGAAGCAACTTTCTTTTCGTCAATATTAACTGATGCCTGACTTACTCTTTGTATAACTCCTCTCATTAGTAATCGTTTATTCTATAATTTTCATCTTCTTCCTCTAACATACTAAGATAACTAAAATATCTACTTTCAGCTATTTCATCTTTTACAACTGATTCTTTCACAGCACAATTGGGTTCGTTTAAATGAATGCAATTATGAAACTTACATTCCCCTTTCAACTTAAAAAATTCTGGCAAATAATTTCCAATTTCATTCTTTTCAATTTCTACCAAACCAAACCCCCTAATCCCGGGAGTATCAATAATAGAAGCTCCAAAATCTAACTCATGTAACTCAGAAAAAGTAGTGGTATGTTGTCCTTGATTAAAACTATCCGAAACTTCTTTTGTTTGTATGTTCAGATTAGGTTGTAGTTGGTTAATTAATGTGGACTTCCCTACCCCAGAATGTCCAGAAATAAGATTAATTTTTCCTTTCATTGAATTCTTCACTTCTGACAAATCATCTTTTAAAACAGAAAGTGAAATTGTACTATACCCTATTTTTTCATAGAGTTCTGTAATGTTTTTTAGGTTTATATTTTCTTCATCCGAATATAAATCAGTCTTATTAAACAAAATCAAAACTTCTACACCAAATGCATTAGCGGAAACTAAAAATCTGTCAATAAAAGTTGTTGTTGTAATCGGATGTGTAAGAGTTACAATTAATATAGCCTGGTCAATGTTAGAAGCAATAATATGGGTTTGTTTTGATAAGTTTACTGACTTCCTAAGTATGTAATTTCTCCTGTCAAACAATTCAACAATCATATAGTTCTCATCAGATTGCTCAATTCTTACAACATCTCCAACCACAACAGGATTGGTACTTTTAATTCCCGCAATTCGAAATTTTCCTTTCAACCTGCTTTCTATCAATTCTCCGTTTTCTAACTTTACTTGATACCATTTTCCGGTTGTTTTTATTACAGTTCCTTTCACATTGCAAATATACAATTAGATTTTTCTTATCTTTGACAATTAGATAAACTATTAAGTATGAAGAATATATTTGCTCTCTTTTGTGCATTTCCTTTATTATTAAACGCACAAAACACAGTCTGTTTTACAGTTGATCCTAATCCTATAAATGGCATTGCTTTTAGCGGATTTACAAAATATGTAGATGTGTTAGGTTGCTTCTTTATTGTTGCAGAAAGCTCAATTCCGGACACAAAAGTATTACATGCTGCTGCAGTAGCTGCAGAATTGTTAGACAATAATGAAGATGGAATTGTTGACGATCCATTAATTGAATCTCAATTGCAAAACGAAGAAGCATTTATGCCTATTTTCTCTTCTGAAGGAAGTAATGCAGAAAATTTACTTTTTAATAATTATAATGGAAATGGAGCTAGTGCAGTATTGTATAAAAACGAAATGGATCCATCCCAAACAGGACATTGGGGGAGTGATGCTACGGTAGAGGAAGTGATTCATACCATAAACCATGTAGGACATACCAATGTTTATCCATCCGTTTTTAGTATGCAGCCTAATTCGTCTTTAATGTCGGATGCTATGGATGTAGCAAGGGGAGGTCAATTTATGACTATTCCGAACCCTTATCCATCTTCTGCATGGTATCATTATGATGATTGGACATGTGATTATGAATGTATGATGATTGAATACATGTATTGGGCTATTGTGAGTTATATGGGAATTTTGGATGATGCCCAAACTGCTGCAGGAATTGCTAATGAATGGGAACCTTACAATGCTACACTTTTACAAAGCACGGATATATTGATGTATGATTTAATAACTGATCCTCAATATAAACTTCCTTTATTAGCTCCTGACGGAAATTATTGCCCAAATGCAACAAATATGTCTGAAATAAAGACAAAAAAAATATTAATAAAGATTGTTGACGTTTTAGGAAGAGTGAATAAAGAAAACCAAAGTGGTTTATTATTCTACATCTATGATGATGGAACAGTAGAAAAGAGAGTAATCATGTAAATAGGTGTTAGGTTGTAATCCTGCTACCCCGACTTTTTTATATTTTATATTTCCCATTATTTTTTGTAAGTTTGCTTAACTAAAATAAGACATTATTTTAGTTAATTAGATTTGTCAAATAATTAAATCAACAATAATTTGCAATGATAACCTTTATACAAAATAGAACATCTTTATTTCTTAGGATAATATTATCTTTGTCCTTCTTAGGTCATGGGTTGATTTCTCTAGGTCTAAGCCCTTCATATGATTTACATTATAATTTAGTCCAAAGTATAAATTTTACTAATATGCCTACTCATAAAATAGTTGAGTTTCAAGGTTGGTTTGATATCTTAATTTCATTACTTTTAATTATTAAGTTCAAACTAAAAAGTATATTATACATCGTTTTAATATACCTTTCTATAGTTTGTGTTGCTGCTTTGACACTGTATTGGAATAAGACGGACTCTATGTTTGGGATTGCAGAATGTTTGAGAAGATTTCCTTGGATCTTTTTCTCTTTATATTTACTCCTAGATTTAAAAGGAATTAAGAAATATCACTTTATTAGGGTTGGATTATCCTTTGCTTTTATAGCTCATGGATTTGCTTCATTAGGATTTCTTGGACTCAATCAGGGCCATATTGATTTAGCAATAAAAGTTGTTCCTATTGAGAATGCTAGAAATTTTGTATATTGCACTGGAATTACTGATTCTATAATTGGATTTATGATTCTACAAGGGATATTTACTAGGTATATTACTATAATCGGAGCAGTTTGGATATCCTTTATTGTATATTTATCATATTTATGTGCTGTTCCGGATGCTATTTTCAGAACAGCTTTCTTGATTGCCGCTATTTATGTATTCATAGATAAACGAACTTACTCTCCAAAACTTATAAATTATGAGAAGAATTAGAATAATTACTGTATTATATATTTTTACTATACAACTTTCGGCCCAAGATATTATGAAATCTTATAGCTATTCTGACGGATATGCTGTTCTTCCAAAGATGCTGTTGGAAAGGAAGAATGACATTGTAATTCCATTTTCAATAACAAAAAACAAAGAGAAGAAAGCAGGTGTTTTATATATGAATAAAGATAATTCTATTAAAGATGCTATTCTTTTTGAGGGTAAAGATAATTATGTAATTAATGAAATAATTGAATCCAAGAATGGAAATTTATTAGTTTCAGCTGAGGGGTATAGTGAGGAGGGGCAAGAATCGCTATATTTTATTGAATTGGATGAGAATGGTATTATAAATGATTTTGTCTTTAATGAAAATGGTAATGAATTGGATCCTTTTGCAATATTAGAAATTGGAGAAAATATCCTTATTGGTGGTTTTATAAAAAAAAGGGAGTTAATCAGTAATTCTTTTTACAATATGTACTCTGAGAAACAGATGATTTATGTTGCAGAATTTACCAAAAATGGAAAGAAGATTTGGAGCAAAGGCTTTGATTTAGTTGGGTATGAGAAAGGGATATGTAATCAGATGATTAAACAGGATAATGGAATAGTTTTATTGTGTCATGCCAATAAAATTGGAGAGCAAATGGCTCCAATACTTATAAATATTGATTTTAAAGGTAATGTTAAGAACATTGTAGAGGTAGGAATATCAAATAATATAGTTATTGGCAGTAGAATAGTAAATATAAATAATCAAACAAAGTTAGTGGGATCTTATATGAATGATGTCAGTTATTTATTTAATTATTTATTTAATGAGAATTTAAAAGTTATTGAAACTTCAGAGTATATAATGCCTGGAAGGATTCTGATTAATTCATTTGATGAAAACACTATCGTTGGAAGTATTTTTAAAGATAAAACATATAATAATTTAGTAATTAATTTCACCAACAATTCATGTATTATAAATGAATTTGGTTCCGATAAGACTGACATGCTTATTGGGAAGGCTGGAAAAAGTTTTTTTGGATATAAAATTGGTAATGTTAATGATGTAATTTCTAGTATGATGATTTTTAACAATATTGATTCTTCCTTATTGATTGACAAGCAAAAGAGTAATTTGTTTATCAATGATAATATTGAATATAATATAGAAAAGAAATTTATTAAGAGTTCAATTAATAAAGGAATTGAAAAGGTTAAGATACTTAATGTTTTAGATAGATTTATAAGTTTATGAAGAGAATAATTGCTATATTATTCTTGTTTCTAAATCTAAACTCTTTTGCAGATGGATGTAGTGGTGATGCGACATTTATTGCCACTTATGATCCACTTGATTGCTGTTGGAGTTTCGTTAACACTACAACAAATGATTGTATGGAATGGAATTGTACGTGGGATTTTGGTGACGGATCTCCTCCGGTAACAACTGCTCAAGGTGTTGGGACAGCCTGTCATCCATACATGTATTCAGGCACCTATACCGTAACATTAACCTTTGATTCAAGCCCATGCCATGGTGGAAGTGGAGGTATATGCATAGGCACTCAGGAAGTTACTATACCACCATTATCTGTAACACCAATTGTTAGTAATTATAATGGATATAATGTTAGTTGCGAGGGAGCTAGTGATGGTTGGATTACGTTAAATTCGGCAGTTGGATATTCATACGAATGGCAAACAACACCTATTCAATATGGAAATAGTATAAGTAATCTTACTGCTGGAACCTATTTTTGTAATGTTGGACATAATGGGTGTGTAGATGTTTTTACCATAACCATAACAGAACCTCCACTACTTATCTCTACTTCTAATCTTGAACTTGACACATGCAACAGCGGTATGGCTGAGGTTATAGTTTCTGGTGGGGTATTTCCATATAATTATCTTTGGACAGACAATCAAATTACTCCTGTAATAAATAACTTGTCAGGGGGGGAATATTCTGTGATCATTACAGATGCTAATAATTGCAAAATATCAGAACAATTTTATATCGATCCAGGTTTATTTGTAGATCCTATAGCGGAATTTAATGTGATTCCTGATTTAAATATACATCATCTATATAATCAAATGGATAATCCAATTTTTTTTATTGATAAATCTGTTGATAAATTTACTACAATAGTTGACTGGGTTTGGGAATTTGAAGATGGTTATAATTCAAATTTACAAAATGTAGAACATTCATTTGATGAAATTGGATCTTTTAACGTCCTCCTAATTATTAAAAACTTATTTGGTTGTATTGATACTATTACCAAAAGAGTTATCATAGAAGATTTTGTTTTATATATACCCAATAGTTTCACTCCTGATGGAGATGGAATCAATGATTCTTTTTTACCTAAAGGTATGGGGGTTAAAAAATATAAATTAGATATTTTTAATAGGTGGGGAGCACGTATTTTCTCATCAAATCATCTTAGTGGAAATGAAGAATATTGTCCGCATAATCAACAAGATGTAATAGGATGGGATGGAACGACATATAAATCAGAAAGAATAGCTCAAATAGGTGTGTATATGTATTTAATTAATTTGGAAGATGTTTTTGGGATGCCTCATCAATATATGGGACAAGTAACTTTGATAAGATAAAAATTATTTTTAAAAGCAATTTCTAATCAGAAAATCCAATTAATTTTAAGTTTGTTTT
>CABXPN010000040.1 GCA_902514225.1 uncultured Bacteroidota bacterium | reverse complement strand
TTCTACTATTGCTATTTGTGCCCTTAATTGGTGCTGGTCAAGAGAGCTCAAAAGAATTCTATATAGGATATGAAGTAAGACATCCTCAAGGCTATGATTTTTCTGGTTTCATATTAGGATCAAATTATCAATTTAATAAAATCCCCTTACTTAATAAAGTATTGTCTTCTGATAATTATTATTTAAATATAGAATTAGGACATTCAGTTCTTTCTGAAATTCCTAAAAAATATACTCGTAATGGTAATATGCAGACAGTGAAATTAGGTTATAAATTTATGACATACTATAACTTATATTATTTGCTTAGATTTCGAATTGATGCTGTTTCTGATCCATCATATCGTTACAACGCACCAAGACCTGACGATTATCCTATGAAAAGTTTCACTGCATATGGTCCAGATCTTATGATTGGAAAAAAAATAAACTTTAATAAATCTTTTTTTATTGATTTAAGCCTCGGGTCCACATATAATTGGTCTTATGAAAGTGTTATGTCAGGTAACGGATGGTTTGATCTCCCAAAACCCCAGTCTTATTCATGGCTTAATTCTTGGTCAAAAGGAGCCCTTAAAATAGGATATCAATTTTAAGTTTGTTTTAGTAGATGGAGCAGCGGTGCAAAAAGCGGAGCAATTTTTAGTTTTAAAGCTTGCTGTAATCATGTAAATAGAGTGTAGGTTGTAATCCTGCTACCCCGAATGAAAATTATGTATCAGTATTCTTTTCAATATTTCCTAACTTAATTACTTGTGTTACTGTAATTGAAAATATCTCTTTTGCTAGGCTAAGACCAAGAGGAAGGAAGTATAATATACCTAAAAGAGCAAAGAACATTTCCTCCTGAAAAGATTTACTATGTCCATCATTGTAATATTCCTTTTCGTTATAATAATAGTCTTTATCATCCGAATAACTATCCTCATAATAAGCGGCTTCTGTGTAATTTGTCCTCCAAATAGGCTCTCCATCTTCTATTACAGTGGTTAGTATTAACAGAAATATTACTGTTCCTAACGTATAAGATAATACAATCAGAGCATCATAACATTGCGTAATCCATTGTAGTACTTTAAATTCTGATTCTTCCTCATTTTCAGTATTAGAAAATCTGTAAATTGCATCACGATAGATCGTTAAAGGAAGAGTAAAAGCTTGAATAATCAATATTTTCAAACTGTTGATATGAGCTGTTATAAATTCTGATTTTTTCATAATTTTTATATTTGATACAATATTACAAAAAATTATTTTAAAAAGTATTACCTATCAGAAATCCAAAGAATTTTTTAAGTTTGTATCATGAAAAAAATATTACTACTATTACTATGTGTACCTTTGATTGGGTGGGGGCAGATTATGAATCCAGTACAACAAACTAATTCTTCTAATTTACTAGATCTTATTATAATAGCTTCTCTTTTTGTTGGATATCTTCTATTTGCAATTTTAATCATGCGGGCTGGAAGAAAATTAAATAGTGGAAGTTTATCCTTAGCCGGTTTTCTATTGATGATCTTGTTATGTTTTATAATAATATTCTATCTTGAAGCGATAAACTTATTATAGAGAAATTAAACCAATAGACAAACAATGAAGAGACTATTACTACTATTACTATGTGTACCTCTAATTGGGTTTGGACAAGCTACAAAAAAAGTACTCATCATTGGTATTGATGGTTGTAGAGCAGATGCTTTGGAACTAGCAAACACTCCTGCAATTGATAATCTTATTTCTAATGGTACCTTTAGCCCAGATGCATTAAATGATGACATCACAATTAGTGGACCTGGTTGGTCAGCTATATTATGCGGTGTGTGGTCCGACAAGCACTTATCAGTAGATAATAGCTTTGTAGGTACTGATTACACTAATTATCCTCCCCTTTTTAAACATATTGAAGATTTTAATTCTGATTTGAATACTGTTTCTATTTGTAATTGGAATCCGATAAATGATTATATAGTTCAAAATCATGCTGATTTTAAATTAAATGTATCTTCAGATTTGGAAGTTAGTAATGAAGCAATTAATTATTTGTCTTCAAATGATCCGGATTGTATGTTTCTTCATTTTGATGATGTAGATCATGCAGGGCATGCTGATGGATTCTCTCCAAATGTAAGCCAATATATTACAGCAATTGAAGGAGTGGATTCTTATATATCTCCTATTATACAATCCATTTCCCAAAGGCCAAATTATGCCAATGAAGATTGGCTTATACTTATTACAACTGATCATGGTGGATTGGGGACTTCTCATGGAGGAAATAGCATAGAAGAACAAAATGTTTTTGTAATTGCAAGTGGAAATACTATAACTCAGGAAGTTATCAGAAAGGACAGTAGTTTAATATTTGATAGCGTTTATAATTGTTTGGCAGATACAACTGAACTGCAATTTGATGGAGTTGATGATTATGTGCAAATCCCTTCATCTACAAATTTAAATTTTGGTAGTACGCAAGATTTTACAGTAGAGTGCCGAATGCGTACTAATTCTACTGGGGATGTATCTATTATAGGAAATAAGGATTGGGTATCAGGGAATAATGCAGGCTTTGTTTTTTCATTTAAATACCCTGCTGGGCCAGAATGGAAAGTAAATATTGGAGATGGCACGAATCGTGCGGACATCAATACCGGTGGACTAATTGCAGATAATCAATGGCATACTTTAAGTGTCAGTTTTGATAGAGATGGTTATATGAAAATGTATGAAGATGGTACCCTTTTAGATTCGGCTGACATTTCAACTATCGGAGACATCTCTACAAATGCAGGATTGTTTTTGGGAATGGACATCAATCAAAGTTATGGATACAATGGATCTATATCAGAAGTTAGAATTTGGAACACTTTGGTAAATGAACAGAATATTCAAAGTTGGCATTGCACACATTTAGATAATAATCATCCCGATTTTAACAATTTAATTGGCTATTGGCAATTAAATGAAGGAGGGAACTCAAGTCAAGTTATTGATTATAGTGCCAACAATAACAATGGTAATATCAATGGAGCACTTTGGCACTCACCAGATTCTACTTGGACATATGACTATAGTAATACTCCAAGAATTGCAGATATACCTGTTACAGCACTAACCCATTTATGCATTCCTATAGATAATAATTGGCAATTGGACGGGATTAGTTTAATAGCTGATTGTATTGGAACATATAATGAGGAAATAGATAATAAACCAAATAGTGTTATTAGAATTACTGACATTCTAGGAAGGACAATAGGTGAAATTAGAAACAGCCTGCTATTCTACATATACAAGGACGGAACAGTAAAGAAGAAAATTATCGTGGAATGACTATTGAAGTTCTGAAGAGCAATCCTTAGTTAAAAATCGATAGTTAATCCCAATAGCAAATTGTTTTTGAGAGGCAACTTGTATTCCGTTTAAGTTTTGATACAATGGTATATCAGTAGTTGCAAATATCGTTATTCCATTTTTTGAATAGCCTAATTGAGGAACAAAAAACAGCTTATCGCTACCTGTAGAAGACTGTTTTTCCTGCCAACTTATTAGATCATAATCATCTTCCGATAAAGCTATTAATTTTTGTGGAGTTGCTTGCAATTGTCCAATATATTCTATTTTTAGTTGAGTTGTAAAACTCCAATTCCTGTACGATTTTCCTGCAAAAGCAGAAATACTAACATAGTTTCCAAATTTTTCATTTAAAGAATTATACCCTCTTTGTATATACATTGTATTTGTAAATACTCTAAATCTTTGTTTTTTGTATTCTCTGAAAAAGAAAGAGTAAAACATTTTATCTACACCTCCAGTTGAAAGCTGTATAGTAGGAGGTTTTAAATCCCAAACATCTGCATATAAATGAACGGAATCTGTATGAGAGCCTACCGGTATTTTCGCCCCAATACCTAATGTTAATTCTGTTCTGTGATTCTTTGTGTTAAGATTTAAAAGGTTGTATCTAGGTAAGAATATCAAATCGCTTATCCCTGTAGTGCTTTTGGTGTTTTCTCCTCCAATTTCAGTAAGACTCTTATCTATAAAATATCCACTTGCTAAGGATAATGTAAGTTTGTTTGTTACACCATAATCGCTCCGTAAAAAAAAATAATTAGTACTTAAATTTTCGTACATCATTCCTGATGTATCTATTGTTCCTGCTAAAAACTTATCGGAAGATGTAGACTGAAAAGAAGTAGAAACCTCCATTTGGTATTTTTGCAATACTCCTGATGCGGTTCCTCCAATAATTGGGTTGCCCGAACTACCCGAACAACATCCTTGAGAAAACAAATTAAACTGAGTAAATGTAACAAAAATTATAAAAAGTATAATTCTCATACTATCTTACAAATCGGAATGTAGATCTCTTTTTATCAGAATTTATGTTTAATATATATAATCCCTTACTTAAATCTTTTACATCAATTGTAATAGAATTTAAGTTTTCAGTATGATCTATTTTTACTAACTCCCCTAGAGTATTAAATATGTGAATAGAAATTGGAGTAGATATTGAATGTTTTAATTCTATTTTATTATGGTTTGATAAGTAATTGAAACTAATATCTTCTAGAGTATTATCTGAGATGGAAACTGTTCCAGATAGAGCTTGATTAATACCATCTACTACCCCAGATTCTGTTATTTGATTATTGTTTACATTATAATACACTTGCTTATCTGGACCAATAACTACTACTTTTGGCATTCCAGGACCTCCATAATCATTCATACTAATCAAAGAATTTGAAAAAGAAGCCTCAGGGAAAAGTTGGTAATTTCCGGCCCAAGCATTTAAATAAGAACAATCCGAATTGGCAAAATCATCCGCCAAATAGAATTTTACTATTCCTGGATGAGAACTAGCAAAAGATTGAGCAGCATCCTGAGCATGTCCTCCTCCAGTAGCACAGGGGCCGCAAGGCATAACCCAACATAATACAATTACATTTCCAGCATCTAATTCATCAAATAAATGATGAGAAACTCCATTACAGTCGTCTGCAGTAAAATCGGTTGCAGTTTGCGCAAAAGAAATATTTGCAGTAAACATTAATACTAAAGTTTTTAAAATATATTTTTTCATTTCTTTTTATTTTTCTAATGTACGTTCGTATTTGCAGCAATAATGTAGTTTATTATAAACTTCATCTTCTGCTCTATATTTTTCTGTATCATACCCTATCTCAGAAATTGCTTCTTGTATCTGATCAAGGTTTGTTAATTCTGGATTAAACTTTACTTTCATCTTCCCATTTAGCACATTCCATTTTGCAGTTTTTACTCCTTCTACTAATTTTGCAGCTGCTTCAATTTTTGTTTTACACATTTCACACTTCCCTGAAACTACAAAATTTGCTTTTTGGTATTTTACTTTCTGAGCACTTAAACTAAGCGAAAATACAGCAAAAACTAATACTAACAATAATTGTATCTTCTTCATTCTATCTAAATTAGATTCGTGCAAAGTTATGAAAAATATCATTCTCAATAAGAACTTCCTTAATTAAACAAAATCCCCAACAATCTTCTGAACATTATCCGATTTTCCCATTGTATAAAAATGTACACAAGGAACACCAAATTCAATCAATTCTTTAGTTTGTTGCTTTGCCCAGTCTACCCCAACCTCTCTTACTGAAGCATTATCCTTAGATTTTAAAACCTCATCTACTAAGTTATTAGGTAAATTCAAATTAAATCGGTGAGGTAAAAGTGTAAGTTGTTTTTGTGTAGAAATAGGTTTCAATCCAGGAATAATTGGGATATCAATATCGTGTTCTCTACATAATTTTACAAAATCAAAGTATTTCTGATTGTCAAAAAACATTTGGGTTACAATATAATCTGCTCCTGCTTCTACCTTCTTTTTCAGAAAATGAATATCTGAACGCATATTAGCCGCTTCAAAATGTTTTTCAGGATAACCAGCTACTCCTATACAAAAATCTGTTGGAGCAGAGTTTTTTAATTCTTCATCCAAATAAATTCCATTGTTCATTTCATTAACTTGACCTAATAATTCTGAAGCATATTTATGACCTCCTTCTTCTGCATTAAAATAAGTTTCTGATTTTATTGGGTCTCCTCTCAATACCAAAACATTTTCAATCCCCAAAAAGTCAAGGTCAATAAGAGCATTTTCTGTTTCTTCTTTATTAAAACCACCACAAATAATATGAGGAACAGTATCTACCTGATATTTATTCATAATAGCCGCACAAATACCAACTGTTCCAGGTCTTTTCCTTACCGATCTTCTCTCCAATAAACCATCTTTTCGTTTTTTATACACATATTCTTCTCTATGATAAGTTACATCAATAAAGGGAGGATTAAATTCCATTAACGGATCCAAAGAATTGTAAATAGATTGAATACTTGTTCCTTTTAAAGGAGGCAAAATCTCAAAGGAAAAGAGAGTTTGTTTTGCGTTTTTTATGTGATCTGTTACTTTCATATTTTAAATATTTGACCGTAGCCATTTTTCTATTTCGTTTATACTTTTATTTTTTCGTTTTGCATAATCTGCAATTTGGTCATCTTGAATTTTTCCTACACTAAAATATTTACTTTCTGGATGAGAAAGATAATATCCACTTACCGTTGCGTTCGGATACATTGCCATGCTTTCTGTTAAAACCACTCCTATTTGTTCTGCATTTAAGAGTTTGAAAATCTTTAATTTTTCTGTGTGATCTGGACAAGCGGTATAACCAGGAGCGGGGCGAATTCCGTTATACTGTTCTTTTATTAAATCATTATTTGTATAGTTCTCATTAGATGAATATCCCCAAATTTCTTTTCTAACTTTTTCATGCATATATTCTGTAAGAGCTTCTGCTAATCTGTCGGCTAATGATTTTAATAAAATACTATTATAGTCGTCTAAATCTTTCTCAAAAACTTCTAATTGTTTTTCTATTGCTAAACCTGCCGTGCAGACAAACGCACCCATGTAATCCTTTTCAGGAGAAATATAATCAGACAAGCACAAATTATTTTTTGTCTTTTTAGATTGCTGACGCAAGAAATTAAAACATTCTATTTGTTCTCCATTCTTAGATATAATTACATCATCTCCTTCTTGTTTTGCTTCCCAAATTCCTACTACCGATTTTAATGTGAGCCATTTTCCTGAAACAATTTCTCTCAACATTGCAATAGCGTCATAGTGCAAACTTGTTGCTCCTTCTCCATATTTTTCTTCCGATAAAATATCAGGAAACTTTCCTTTCATCTCCCAAGAAATAAAGAAAGGAGTCCAATCGATATACGGAATTATATCTTCAATATTTATATCTTCAAAAGTATTTACCCCTAAGTTATTTGGTTTAATTGGGTTGTAATTATTCCAATCATATTTAAAAAGATTCTCTCTTGCATCTTCTAAAGAAACATATTTTTTTTCAGTTTTCCTGGTCAAATAATTTTCTCTTATTTCTGAATACTTCTCTTTTATTTCCCTCTTAAAATTATCAGAATCTGAACCTAATAATTTACTACAAGCACTCACGGATTTGGAAGCATCCAACACATGAATAATAGCATTGTTCGTGTACTTATCCATCAATTTTACTGCAGTATGCACCTTTGAGGTTGTAGCCCCTCCAATCATTATTGGTATATCAAAATCTTGTCGTTGCATTTCTTCTGCCACATGTATCATTTCATCCAAAGATGGGGTAATCAAACCACTCAAGCCAATAATATCTACCTTGTGTTTTTTTGCTTCCTCCAATATTCTTTCTGAAGAAACCATAACCCCTAAGTCAATAATTTCGAAATTATTACAAGACAAAACTACTCCCACAATATTTTTTCCTATATCATGAACATCACCTTTTACCGTTGCCATTAATATTTTTCCAGCATTGGATCTTTCCGTTTTCTCATCCTCTATATAAGGAGTTAAAAGCTCAACCGATTTTTTCATTACTCTTGCTGATTTTACTACTTGTGGCAAAAACATTTTCCCGCTTCCAAAAAGATCCCCAACAATATTCATTCCATCCATTAAAGCTCCCTCAATTACATCTATAGGTTTGTCGGATTTTAATCTTGCTTCTTCTGTATCTTCTTCAATATAAGTAACAATTCCTTTTACAAGTGAATGTTCCAATCTCTTTTCTACCGACTGATTTCTCCAATCCAAATTTTCTTCTCTTATCTTTCCTCCACCTTTGTATATTTCTGCAATATCCACTAATCTTTCGGTAGCTCCATTATCTTTATTTAATAGGACATCTTCTACAGCAGTTAGTAAATCTTTAGGAATATCAGAATAAACCTCAATCATCCCAGCATTTACAATTCCCATATCCATTCCATTTTTTATGGCATGATATAAGAAAGAAGAATGCATTGCTTCCCTCACCACATTATTTCCTCTAAAAGAAAAAGAGACGTTACTCACACCACCACTCACTTTTGCATGAGGAAGATTTTCTTTTATCCATTTTGATGCCCTGAAAAAATCAACTGCATAATTATTATGTTCTTCAATTCCCGTTGCTACAGTTAAAATATTAGGATCAAAAATTATATCTTCAGAAGGAAAACCTACTTCCTTTATAAGAATGTTATATGCTCTTTCACAAATTCTAATTTTATCTTTATAATCTACCGCTTGTCCTTTTTCATCAAAAGCCATAACAACCACTGCAGCACCATATTTTAATATGGTTTTTGCATGTTTAATAAAAACTCTTTCGCCTTCTTTTAAGGAGATAGAATTTACAATCCCTTTACCTTGCAGACATTTTAACCCTTCTTCAATTATTTCCCATTTTGAAGAGTCAATCATAATTGGAACACGAGAAATGTCAGGGTCGGAAGCAATTAAATTTAAGAAGTGAACCATAGTTTCCACTCCTTCAATCAAGCCATCATCCATATTTATATCAATAATTTGAGCCCCACTTTCTACTTGTTGCAGTGCAACTGAAAGTGCTTGTTCAAAGTCATCTTCTTTTATCAATCTTCT
>CABXPN010000039.1 GCA_902514225.1 uncultured Bacteroidota bacterium | reverse complement strand
AAAAAAGAAAGGATTAAATCATTATACAAGCACTCAAAAACACAAAATTTATCTTGAATTAAAAGACTATAATAAAGCGGCTAAAGAATTAGAATCGTTACTTGAAGAAATCCCGGATGATTTAGAGATATACGAAATGTTATCAGATTGTTATATATTAGATGGAGATTATGACAAGTCCTTTAAAGTGTTAAAAAGAATTTCGGAACTTAAACCAAATTCTATTAGCGTTCATTTATCGCTTGCAGATTATTACTTAAAAAAAGGAGATTTAGAAAAATATAAAGAAGAACTTTTATTTGCTTTTAAATCAGAAAAACTAGACCCTGAAAGTAAAATAAGAAAGATTATACCGCTTTTAACTCCAATATATGAAAATGATCTATCAAATATAGATTTGTTAGACAAACTATCTTCTGAGCTTGTAAAAGTACATCCAGAAAATGTGATGGTAAATTATATTTATGCAGATGTTTTAAGGTTTAACTCTCAAAAAGAACTAGCTTTAACTCAATATAAAAAAGTTGTTGAACTTGATCCAAATCAGCAAGACGCTTGGAATGAATTATTGTTTCTTCAACTAAATTTAAACCAATTAGATTCATTGATTATTTTCTCTTACAAGGCTTTGGATTTATACCCAACAAATCCTTTGTTTTATTATTTAAACGGACTTGCTAATTACTATAAAAAAGATTACAAACAATCCATAGAATCGATTAGTATTGGAGTAAATTTTGTTGTAGGCAATAAAAATCTTTCTTCTGAAATGTACGCTATTTTAGGAAATTCGTACAATGAAATTAAGGATTATAAAAAGTCGGACGAATCTTATGAAAAAGCGCTGGGTTTTTTACCCGACAATGTGCAGGTTTTAAATAATTACGCATATTATTTATCACTTAGAGGAGAAAATCTTGAAAGAGCTAAGGAAATGTCTTTAACTACTATTGAGATGTTTCCTGATGAAGCAAATTATTATGATACATATGCTTGGATTTTATATAAAATGAAGAACTTTAAAGAAGCGAAATTTTGGATGCAAAAAGCTCTTGATATAAACGAATCACAAACATTTTATAATCATATGGCAGATATTTTAACTGAATTAGGAGAGTTAGAAGAAGCGGAACTATACAGAAATATTGAACTAAAACAAGAGGATAATGAATAAAAATATATTAATATTATTTGTTTTGGTTGTTAGTTTTTCTTCTTGCGATTTATTAAAAAAGAACACAGATATAGATAGTTATATTGATTCTCCATCTAATTCAAAGGAACTAATAAAAAAAGTTAATTTAAATAACATTTCTCCAGAATGGATGTCGTTAAACACTAAAATTAAAATAAATAAAGAAGGACAAGAAACAACAATCAACTCTCAAATTAGAGTTAGGAAAGATAGTGTTATCTGGGTTTCTGTAAAAGCTCCACTTGGTATTGAAGTATTTAGAACAATGATAACGCCAGATTCTATTTATTTTATGAGTAGAATGGATAAAACTTACTTTGTACAACCTATTTTACATCTTAAAAATGTAGTAAAAGCTGATATAAGCTTTAACCAACTTCAATCTATTTTGTTTGCTTCACCAGAAATAAAAAATGAAAATTTTGAGTTTTCAGACTCCCCCAATCTTTCTTTAAAGTCAAGTAAAATTAGTTACTATATTCACCCTTTGTTTTATAGAGTTGAAAAAATAGAAATAATAGAATCGGAGGAAAAAAGATTGGAAATAAATTTTTATAATTATCTAACACGGAATTTAAAAAAAGGTGAAGGAATTGAAGATTTTATAGGGTTTTTTCCGAATAAAATTCTGGTTAATATTCGGTCTGATGAGGTTTTTGATGCGGAGATCAATTATACAAAAATTGAGTTTAATAAGAAGTCATCATTAAGTTTTAAAATACCAAGTTCATATGTTCAGATTGATTAAAAACATATTATTATTTGTATTTACATTTTCTATTTTTGTGTCTTTTTCTCAAAATAACACACAAAAATTAAAAAAAGAAAAACAAAAAATTGAACAAGAAATAAAAGAAACCAACGCCCAATTAAACAAAGAAAAGAAGAAGAAAAACTCCGCATTAAAACAGTTAGAGCTTTCAAATAAAAACTTGAACAATCATAATAAATTATTAAAAAACTTAGAAAATTCTGTCCAAATTCAACTTTCAGAAATTAAAAAAATAGAGAATAAAATATATGAAATTGAAATCCAAATTCTTAAAAAAGAAGAAGACTTAATTAAAGCAAAACAGTTTTTGTCTGATGTTTTGTATCAAACATATCTTTGGAAAAACACATATAATGAAAGTTTATTTCTTATTTCTTCCGACAATATAAACAAGATGTTTAAAAGAAAACAATACCTTAAACAATTAACTTATTTTAGAAAAAACCAAACAACTAAAATACAAGATTTAAAGAAAGAACTAAATATAGAGAAAGAGATTTTAATTGAAATAAAGAATAATCTTCTTAGTAAAAAGCATGAAAAAGAAGAAACACTTAACACAAAAACCAATCAGACAAAACAACTAGAATTAACGAAAAATGAGAACTCCCAAATTGTTTCCGAAATCAAGAAAAACGAACAATTCTATAAAGATAAATTAAACCTAAAAAAGATTGAGGCTCAGGAAATAGAAAAACAAATAAAACAAATTATTGAAGAGGAAATAAGAAAAGCTAGAGAAGAAGCTGAAAAGAATAATAACGGATCTCCACTTACACCTGAATCAATTGAACTATCTTCAAACTTTACATCTAATAAAGGAAAACTTCCATGGCCACTAGAAAAAGCTACAATATCCGGTAGATATGGGATAAAGAAAAACCAAGCTATTTCTGGGGTTGAAACAAAAAATAATGGAATTGATTTTAGTACAGATCAAGGTCAGAGTGTTCGAGTTGTTTTTGATGGTACGGTCTCTAGGATTTTCTTTATAAAAGGAAAAGGGAAAGCTATTTTAGTAAATCATGGCAGTTATTTTACGGTTTATTCTGGACTAAAAAATGTGTTAGTTACAAACGGAGAGAAACTAATATCTAAACAGAAAATAGCAACTGTTTTAACCTCTGAGATTACCGGAAAAACAGAATTACATTTTGAAATTTGGAAAGGGAAAGAAACTCAAAATCCACTTTATTGGCTATACAAGGCTAAATAATATAAAATTATCATAAATTTGCTTAAAATTTAAAACTATGGAATCAACATTATTAGTAGGAATGCCTGGAATGCCTGAAATGTTTATTATTTTAGCAATTGTATTATTATTATTTGGTGGGAAAAAACTACCTGGACTAATGAAAGGAATTGGAAAAGGAATTAAAGAATTCAAAGACGCTAAAGACGATATACAAAAAGAAACAGAAGATAAGGACGAAAAATAATCTTCAAAAACTCCAAATTGAACAACTACATTTCTTATACAGAAACAATTAATGCGTTAAAATGTGGTGAAACTACATGTGTTAATATTGTTACAAATTACCTTTCTACGATTTCAGATAAAAACAATGAAATCAATGCTTTTGTTGAGGTTTTTTTCGGAAGAAGCTTTAGAGAAAGCAAGACAAATTGATCAAAAAATATCTGAAGGAAATTCAGGGAAATTAGCTGGAATGGTTATTGGGATAAAAGACAATATCTGTTACAAAAATCATAAAGTAAGCGCATCTTCTAAAATTTTATCTGATTTTGAATCTCTTTATTCCGCTACTGTAATAGAAAAAGTAGAACAAGAAGATGCGATTATTATCGGAAGGTTAAATTGTGATGAATTCGCTATGGGAAGTGCTAATGAGAATTCAATATATGGATCTGTAAAAAACCCTCACAATACAAATAAAGTTCCAGGAGGTTCTTCTGGTGGTTCTGCAGCAGCAGTTGCAGCAAACATGTGTTTAGCGGCACTTGGAAGTGATACCGGAGGGTCAATAAGACAGCCAGCAGCTTTTTGTGGTGTAGTTGGACTGAAACCTACATACTCAAGAGTTTCCAGGTATGGATTAATTGCATACGCATCTTCATTCGATCAGATTGGGCCAATTACACATAATGTAGAAGATTCTGCTTTATTACTACAGGTCATTTCAGGAAAAGATAAAAAGGACAGCACTTCATCCTCCGTAAAAGTTGAGGATTATTCGAATTTTTCAAAAAATGGAAAAAAGAAAATAGCTATTATTTCTGATTGTATTAATCATAAAGGATTAGATTCTGAAGTAAAAAATAAGGTTGAGGAAAGTATCGTCAAACTAAAAGAATTAGGACATGAAGTTGAATATGTTTCTTTCCCATATTTAGATTTTTTAGTTCCTACTTATTATGTTCTTACAACTGCAGAAGCATCATCTAACTTAGCTAGATTTGACGGAGTGCATTATGGTTTTAGATCAGAAAAAACAGAAAATTTAGAACAAACTTATATTAATTCCAGAACTGAAGGATTTGGAGAAGAAGTTAAAAGAAGAATTATGTTAGGGACATTTGTTTTAAGCGCTGGTTATCATGATGCTTATTATAAAAAAGCACAGCAAGTAAGAAGATTAGTTCAAAATAAAACAAATGAAATTTTAGAAAACTATGATTTTATTTTATCTCCTACTACTCCACATACCGCATTTGATTTAGGAAAAAAACAAACAGACCCAACGGTTATGTATTTAGAAGATATATTTACCGTACAAGCTAATATTACCGGACATCCATCAATTTCATTACCACTTTACAAACATTCAAGAGGCATGCCTTTTGGACTACAAATCTTATCTCAGAAGTTTACAGAAAAAAAATTATTATCTTTTTCAGAAGATATAATGAAAAACTTATTATAAAAAGTTCGTTAATAAAACTTCCATTTCAGATTAATATATTTAAGTATAATCAAATATTTTTTTCAAATTTGTAATCTTATGAAAAAGTATTCTATTTTATTTTTTATAGTGTTTTTTGTCAATAATTTATTTTCTCAATCCGATACAATTATTATTGAAACTTTAAACGATTCCTCCTTTATAAACTATAATACAATAATTGAAGTTGACACAACAATCCTTCAGGAGAAACAACTTTTAGACACAATACTTGACGAAAAATTTAAAGAAGAGAAACACCCTTCTTACACAGGAGAAAAACTTCTTATTTATAAAAGAATGTTATTATTAGATGAATCCTCTCCATTAGATTATGATTTTAACAACATTACTTATTTTTATATTGATAGATATTTAAATAGAGATGTAAAATTAATTAGTAGAATGTTGGGAGTTTCTCCTTATTACTTTCCTATGATGGAACAGCAATTAGATAGGTTTCATATTCCGCTTGAGTTAAAATATTTAGCAATTGTGGAATCAGCATTAAATCCAAGAGCAAGAAGTAGATCAGGAGCAACTGGTTTATGGCAGTTTATGTACAATACAGGAAAAGAATATAACCTTGAGGTTACTTCTTATATTGACGAAAGACAGGACCCTTTAAAATCAACAATTGCTGCTTGCGAGTATTTTAATGTTTTGTATGATATTTTTGGTGATTGGAATTTGGTTTTAGCTGCATATAATGGAGGTCCTGGATATCTAAAACGATTAATTGCAAAAACTGAACTTCATGATTATTGGGAGTTAAGACCACACCTTAGAAAAGAAACACAAGGTTATGTCCCGAAATTTATAGCTGTTAGTTACGCTATGACTTTTTATAAAGAACATAATATTGATATTTTTGATTCTCATATGGATGTTTCAGATAGAGATACAATTTCGTTTAACGAACAAGTTCCTTATAATCTTATCTCTGACATGTTTTGTATTACTAAAGAAACTTTAAACTATTTAAACCCGTCATTTAAAAAGGATTTATTACCAGAAGGAGATGCAATTTGTTTGCCATCTGATGTTATTTTGGATATTGTAAGAAATGAGGATAACTTTTACGACTACTTACAAAAAGTTGAAAACAAAGAGATTTTGGTTAATGAAACAAGATTAATATACATAGTAGAAAAGGGAGATTATTTAGGTAAAATATCAAAGAGATATAACTTAAAAGTACATGATATAAAAAAATGGAATAATCTTCATTCCGACAATCTTTCTATTGGTGATAAACTAATTTTATATATTCCAGATGAAAAATAATATACTTGTTTTTTCTTTAATCCTTTTGTTTTCATGTAATGAAAGCGACACAAAAAACACAAAATTTCTATCTGAAAATACCGGAAAACATAATGAAATAATTCTTGTTATGGAAGATAAATTTTGGAATAGCGAAATGGGAGATGTTCTGAGAACAACCTTTGAAAAAGAAATACCATCCCTTCCTCAATCCGAACAACTTTTCAATCTTATTCAGATAAACTCCAGTGAGTTTAGTAGATTTTTTCAAACTCATAAAAACATTATTTTTGTTTCAGATGATTTAAACGATTCATATTCCAAAAATAAATGGGCAAAAGCCCAAATTGTAATGTATCTTAATTGTGAAAATTTACAAGAATTTAAACAATCATCCAATAAAGCTTTTAGCTTTATAAACAGAAAAGAAATTGAAAACATAAAACACACCTACAAAAAAGGACATAATAAAAAAGGAAGAAAACATATTAAAGAAAATTTTGGTATTGACTTATATCTTCCAACAGAATATACTATTTCTAATAAAGTAAATGGGGTTTTTATTGCTGATTTTCATTCGTTTAATGAAAAACAAGATTTGTTAAAATACATTGCGGTTTTCAGTTTTACGGATGATGGAGGTGACCTAAACGAACAGATAACAACACAAACAGATTCTATACTAAATCAATATATAAAAGGTGGTTTAGAGGGGGCGTATGTACAAATTGATAGGAGAATTCCTATTGTTGAAGACGGTGGAGTTTTAAGAGCTATGTGGAATCTGAAAAACGGATTTATGGCAGGGCCGCTTTTAATCAAAATAAGATATAAAGAAGAGGAAATTGTAGTTTCTTTAGGATTGGCTTTTTATCCGAATGAAAACAAAAGAACAATTGTCAGAACTTTTGAAGCGATACTTTAAAGAACAAATAATTTATCAGTTTTAACTATTTCTCCAGACCCCTCTATCTTATAAATATAAATCCCTTTACTCAGATCGGAAATTTCAACTTTTGTAAAATCAGATTTTAAACTTTGTTCAAGTAATAATTTACCTGTAATAGAGAAAAGTTTAAGTTTATAATTATCTAAAACATATGGAGTTTTTACATAAAATTCGGAGTTAACAGGATTCGGAAATACTCGTATAAAGTCAGGGTTTACCTGAGAAACAGAAGAAGGAAATGAATTTAAATTACTTTCCCAAACCCCTCTACCAAAAGTAGCTGCTCTTAATTTTCCTACAGAATATTGTATTTCTAATTCTCTTACACTAACAAACGGAAGATCTTGGTTATAAAATTGCCACTCTGTCATTGTACTATCTTTATGGAAAACACCAATATCAGTACCGATATACAAATCATCTTTGGAGTAATTTTGATACACTATACAATTTACCGGTAAATTAGGTAGTTGTGTTCCAGAAATATTTATCCATGTTGCACCAGCGTTTGTACTTTCATAAACTTTTTCCCCATCATTAAAAGATGACATTGTTACAAACACTCTATCGGGATTAGTATTTGAAACAGTTATATCGGAAATATTTGAGGGAAGACCGTTTCCAATAAAATCCCAACTTTGCCCATCGTCTTTAGTTACCCAAATTCCCGAATAAGTAGCCGCATAAATATAATTTAAATCCGAAGGAGCTAAAGCAATTGTTTTTAATTGTCCGTAAGTAGGAGAAATAGAATCCCAAGAAGCGGTAGCGGTATTACTCTTATAAACAACATTATAACCAGCGACAATAATATTATTATCCAAAGGATGCATTTTATAAGGTGTAACCCACGAACCTTCATAACTAACAGGTTTAGCATTATACCAATCATGACCACCATTATATGTTACTTTTATACCTCCATACTGAGATGAGGAATAAATGATATTATCATCATATTCATCAATAATACATTCCATCCCATCCGAACCTCTAATTGCGTCCCAAGTTGTACCTGATAATCTTTCTGTACCATTATCCTGAGCTCCAACAACCAATTTATAGTAATGATTTTTTGATAATCCTAGTTTGTAAAATTGAGATATTTCTAAACCATCACTAATATCAATCCAGGTATTTAATTGATTAAAATATTTGTAAAGACCACCATCATTTCCTACATAAGCTATGTCGTTAATAGGATTGAATTCTGCTGCATGATGATCAACATGCATATATGAATAATTAGAACCATTACCACTAGAACCTTCTATATTCCAAGTTACACCACCATCAGTTGATTCCCAAAGGTTTATTCCCCCTACATATAGATGATTCTCATTAACTGTAGAAACAGCCAAACTCATATCATACCAAGATTGACCACCAACACTACTACCATCTGTATCTCTTCCTAAGATATTTGATGTGTCTGATTGTAAAACCCAATTATCTCCTCCATCAGAGGATTTGTATAAGCCGTGATAACCCCAGGCATTATCAGAAAACAAGGCGTAAACAACATTAGAATTTGCTGGAGTAACCGCAATTAAAGGTCTCCTTTTATTAGAATTTGAAACTCCATTTGCACAAACTTGCCAAGTAGATCCTCCATCTAAAGAACGATATACATTTGAACTTCCAGAAGTTTGTTTTGTGGCGTACAGGATATTTGTGTTTTCAGGTTTGTAATGTATATCTCTAAACCTCCCGTTCGGACCAACAACACTCCATGTGTTCCCTCCATCTGCTGTAACAAGTATATTATCTCCTGTGGCAGCAAAAATACTATCAGTATAATTAGGATTCATTTCCAATTTACTAATTTCTATTTGCTGATTTACTGTATAACTTAATCCCGTTGTATCCCAATTTAAACCACCATCAATACTTTTTAATACTCCAATTGAGTAGGTGTCTCCACCGTCAGCATCTCCTGT
>CABXPN010000038.1 GCA_902514225.1 uncultured Bacteroidota bacterium | reverse complement strand
AATATTAGTGTTTCTTGGTGTGGAAAAAGTAATTTTGAAAAGATAAAAGATGAGCTTCAATCCATAATTACGGAAAATAAGCAAAAGAAATTATTTAATATTCGCCCTTTTAATTTCCCGAAAAGATTTTGGAGTTATTTATTGGAACGATCTGATTTATCAGAAGAAAAACCATGGGGAGAATTAGGAAAAAAACAATTAAATAAACTAGTACAAACTATCTGTAATGATATATACTCTGTAAAAGGGAAAACTACTTTTAAAGAGGAGTTTGTAACTTGTGGAGGTATAAGTTCTGAAAGTATTAATATAAAAACAATGGAGAGTAAACACATAAAAAACCTTTACTTTGCAGGAGAAATTTTAGATATTGATGGAGTTACAGGAGGATTTAATTTCCAAGCCGCTTGGACTACCGCTTTTATCGCCTCAAAACTTAATTAATGAGCGAACCAAAACTTACCCGAATAAATAAATTCTTATCAGAAATAGGATTCTGTTCCAGGCGTGCTGCAGATAAACTAATAGAACAAGGAAGAGTAAAAATTAATGGGAAAATTCCACTTATGGGAACTAAGGTTTCTGATGAGGATGAAGTAATTGTAAATGGTAAAGTGGTCCACAGAGCTAAAAAGAAAAAGATGGTTTATTTGGCTTTTAATAAGCCTGTTGGAATTGTTTGCACTACCGACCAAGTTAGAGAAAGAGATAATATTATCGATTATATAAATTATCCAACACGAATTTTTCCAATTGGGCGTTTAGACAAACCATCAGAAGGACTTATTTTCCTAACTAATGATGGAGATATTGTAAATAAGATTTTGCGTGCTCGTAACAATCATGAAAAGGAATATGAAGTTACGGTACACAAACCAGTAACCAAGGAATTTATAGAAGAAATGAGTAATGGAGTTCCTATTTTGGATACTATTACCAGAAAATGTAAAGTAAAACAGACCGGGAAAAATACATTCAAGATCATCTTAACCCAAGGGTTAAACCGACAAATCCGTAGGATGTGTGAGTACTTGGGATATGATGTAAAAAAACTAAAAAGAGTAAGGATAATGAATATCAAATTGGATGTTCCTGTAGGAACTTACCGTTATTTTACATCAACAGAATTAAATCAAATTAATCAAGCAGTAGAACACTCTATTAAAACTTTTGAAGAAGGGAAATAAGATGCAAAAGGTTTTAGTAATAGGTTGTTGTGGTGCAGGAAAATCTACTTTTTCTAAAAAATTACAATCCATTCTAAATGTAGCACTTATTCATCTGGACCGATATTATCATAAACCTAATTGGGAAGAACCTAAAAAGGAAGAATGGGAGAGAATACTAAATAATTTAATTAAAAAACCATCTTGGATAATGGACGGCACTTATATCGAATCATTAGACATAAGAATTGAAAAATGTGACACACTAATTTATTTAGATTATTCAATATTAAAATGTTTTTTCAGAGTGGTCAAAAGGGTCTTTATTGATTATGGAAAGAAAAGATCTGATATGGCTCCCGGATGTAAAGAAGAATTTGATTTAGAATTTTTGAAATATGTTTTAACTTTTAACTACAAAAACAGAGCAAATATCTACAACATATTAGAGAAGGTTAAAACTACTAAAGATGTAATTATTTTGAAAAAAGATAAAGAGTTAGATTCGTTTTTATCCCAGTTGAGAGAAAGAAACCAAACCCCATAATTTTTTACCTTCCAAATTCATCATATTCTAAATCCCAGTATTCTTCTACATCTTTAATTAAGTCTATATTTTCATACTCAACTTTCGTAATTTTATCACGGATATCAGTTCTAGTAGGAATATACCAATCTTTTCTTTCAAAATAATGTCTCCAGGATTTATTTTTAAAACTATACCCATATCTAGCATATATCTCATTTCGCATCTCACCTAATTCATCTAAATCAAATTCAAGTAATTCCTCTTGTGTAAGATACCTCTTAGAAACATAAGAAAAATTACCATTATTAATATTATATTGAAAATGTTTTCTTTTTAACGTATAACTCTGAGGGTTGACAATATCCTTATAAGGATCCCAATCTCCTTGAATTATTTGAGTATTTATATCTAATTTAAATTTAAATGAACCATCATATTTATTATCTCCAGGTTCATCTAATTCAAATTCATATAGACCATCTCCTATATGATTATAAGATCCTGAAATATCTCTATCATTACCAGCACAAACAGAATACCCTTGAGCTTCCCCTTCTTTACAATCAACTAAAGTAATGTTTATCAAATTATCTCCAAAATCACCAATATAGGTTCCTGACAAGTTCTGTTCTTTAAATGATTCTATCTCTTCTTGCAATTTATCAATCTTTATTGATAATTCTTCTTCTTTTTGAGAACTACTACAAGCAAATAATGTCATACAAAACAACATAATTACACCTCTATAATTAATCATAAATAATTTTTTCATATTTTTACTTTATATTTTATTTCTGTAAAAATATATAATTTTGAGAAACTATATAAATCTTCTTCTGCTAATTTTACTTTTCTTTTTTACAATTTTGATGATTGAATTGATAAATCCATACTTTTCTTTTCAAAAAGATGTAGGATTTCTACAAATTAAACAATGGATTTTTGACACTAAGAACAAGATAATATCTAATATATGGATTACCTCATTCTACATTCATGTCTTCACCAGTATTCTAGCATTGGTAGCTGGTTTTACCCAATTTAATAAATTTTTCATCAATACTGATATACATAGAAATGTAGGAAAATTATATATTATAATAATTTTATTATTAGCTGGTCCTACAGGATTTATAATGGGAATTCTTGCAAATGGAGGAATTATTTCAATTGTTTCTTTTATGTTATTATCATTACTTTGGTGGATATACACATATAAGGCATTTCAATATATAAAACAAAAAAAATATGAGTTACATTCAAAATATATGTTTAGAAGTTACGCCTTAACTTTATCAGCTATAACATTAAGATTGTGGAAATTCATTATTGTAAACTATATTACAGAATTACCACCAATGGAACTTTACCAAGTTGTTTCCTGGTTAGGGTGGGTTCCTAATCTAATTATTGTTGAAATATTAATTAGGCATAAACATCATAAAAACTGATAGAGATGAAGGGTTATATTTAGGGAAATGAAACATATATAATAATAAAATTTACTTTTTCTTAAAAACAGGAACAGCCGAACAAGCCTCTCCAAACATTAAGGAACTTACAAGAGGGAGTAATTTTTTACTAATTGTAATATAATGTTCTTCTGAAATTTTAATACTACCACAACCTTTTACAATTACTTTTTTACCTTCAAATTCTGATGGATCAATTGCGTCAATATTATCTATAAAAATTCGCTGAAACACATCTTCTTTTGTCCCAAAATGGATTTCAGTATTAGCCGTATTTAAGTAGGAAGTAACGAGCATAAAAGCCCACATAGGTACTATTGCATCGGAACTACAATTAAGAACTACAACTTTATCGTTATATATAGAGAAATCAAATACTTTTAAACTTGCTCGGAATTCCTTTTCTTTCAGGAAAATCCCTTTTAAGAGAAATTTTTTAATATCCAAAACTGCAATAGATTTTGTTGGTGCGTAATCCGCCAAATCGATAGTAATTAAATCAGAACTAGAAACTCTATTTATAATTTCATCACTCATTTATAACATTCCTAATTCTAGTCTTGCTTCTTCACTCATCATTTCTTTAGTCCAAGTTGGCTCAAAAACAATTTCTACTTTTGCGTTCCTAACAGCAGGAACAATTTTTACTTTTTCCTCCACCTCAACAGGTAAAGTCTCTGCTACAGGGCAATTAGGAGTTGTAAGAGTCATAGTAATATTTACATCACATTCATCACTTACTTCAACATCATATATAAGTCCTAAATCGTAAATATTTACCGGAATTTCAGGGTCATAAATTTTACAAATTACCTCAATAACTTGTTCTCCAATCTTTTGTAATTCTTCTTTTGTTTTCATCTTTATTTGTTGTAGGCAATTGCGTAAATTTTCATTTGTTTTATCATGGAAACTAATCCGTTTGCACGAGTAGGAGAGAGTTGTTCTTTCAATCCTATTTCATTTATAAAGTCAAGTTTTGCATTTGCAATTTCTGACGGAGATTGTCCTGAAAGCACATTTATTAAAATAGCAACAATTCCTTTTGTCATTATAGAGTCACTACCTGCTGTGTAAATAATTTTTCCGTCAGTATGTTCTGCATGAAGCCATACTCTGCTTTGGCAACCTCTTATCAGGTTATCTTCTGTTTTGTATCTCTCATCAATTGGGGATAATTCTTTTCCTAAATCAATAAGGTATTCATACTTCTGCATCCAATCGTCAAACATTGCAAAATCCTCTATTATTTCTTCTTGTATTTCTTGTATTGTACTCATTACGATAACATCAATTTTGCCTTTTTAATGGCATTTATACAAAGATCAACTTCCTCTTTAGTATTGTATATTGCCAAAGAAATTCGTGCCGTGCCTGGGATGTTAAATTTGCCCATAATAGGTTGCGCACAATGATGTCCTGTTCGGATTGCAATTCCCATTTTATCTACAATCATTCCAATATCGTAAGGATGTAAACCCTCAATATTAAAAGAAATTATTCCTAACTTTTTCTCTGAAGTTCCATAAATCTTAACCCCTTCAATTTTTAAGAGTTCGGAAGTTGCGTGTTTTAAAAGTATATCTTCATGTTTTGATATTGTTTCAACTCCAATTTCTGATATGAAATCAATCGCATTTTTAAAAGCAATTACTCCAGAGATATTAGGAGTTCCTGCTTCAAATTTATGAGGTAAATCAGCATAAGTAGTTTTAGTAAAACCAACCTCTTTTATCATTTCTCCACCCCCTTGGTAAGGAGGCAGATTGTTTAATACTTCTTCCTTTCCGTACAAAATACCAACTCCAGTCGGTCCGTACATTTTATGTGCAGAAAAACAATAAAAGTCCGCATTCAGTTCCTGCGTGTTTAAAGGAATATGTGAAGCTGCTTGTGCTCCATCAATCAGAACTTGTGATCCAACTTTATGAGCTTTTTCAATAATCTCTTCAATAGGGTTTATAGTTCCTAGTGCATTTGAAACATGAGAAACCGCTACCAATTTTGTGTTTTCAGTAAGGATTTTTTCAAACTCAAGCATGTTAAGTTCTCCATTATCTAAAATAGGAATTACCTTTAAAGTTGCACCTGAAATTTCACAGCACATTTGCCAAGGCACAATGTTAGAGTGGTGCTCTAACTCAGAAACAATTACTTCATTACCACTTTTTAGTAAAGTACGAAACCCATTTGCAACAAGATTTATAGAGTCAGTTGTCCCTTTAGTAAAGATGATTTCATGATTTTGTTTTGCTCCAATAAAATCCTTAATTGTATTTCTTGTTTCCTCAAATTTATCGGTTGATAATCCGCTTAAAAAATGAACTCCCCTGTGTACATTGGAGTTTTCATTAGTATAATAATTTGATTCAGCATCAATAACCGATTGTGGCTTTTGTGTTGTAGCTCCATTATCAAAATACACTAAGTCTTGTCCGTTAACCTTTCGGCTAAGGACAGGAAATTGTTCTCGTATTTTGTTAATATCTAACATCTATAAACTGAAATCTAAATCAACATTTAATTTTTGCGACAATAGTTTTTGAGCCAATAATTTCACCTCTTCCACAGATATATTTTCAATTGCTTCAGATGCAAATGTATAAGTTAGTACTGCCTTTGCTTCTTCCAATCCAATCCCTCTACTTCTCATGTAAAAAAGTGCTTTTTCATCCAATTGCCCAATTGTACACCCATGACTACATTTTACATCATCAGCATAAATTTCTAATTGTGGTTTGCTGTCAATAGTAGAATTCTCACTTAATAATAAGTTGTTGTTGGACTGGAACGCATCAATTTTTTGTGCATCAGGACGAACCATAATTTTACCGTTAAACACTCCTTTGGAACGCCCTAAATAAACTCCTTTGTACATTTCATTACTTCTGCAATGCGCACTTTTATGATCCACAAAAGTATGATTGTCAGCAAGCTGATTATCGTCCAATATTGAAATTCCATTCATATTGCTTTCGCAATTAGAACCATTTTGTTCAAAGTTCAAATTATTCCTGGTGAATGAACCTCCAAAAATAAGTGTGTTAATATCACAAGTAGAGTCTTGTTCTTGATATACATTTACGGTATCAATCAGTCGGGACTCTGTGGTGTTATTTTGTATTTTATTGTATTCTACTTTTGTATTTCTGTCACAATGTATCTGAGTAAAATGATTTACTATTGAAGCAGAATCATTTAAGTTTTGTATTCTTTCTACAAACTTAACCTCAGCATTATCTCCAACAGAAATTAGGTTTCTGTATTGAGAAAAATTATCTTTTGTAGTTGCAAAAAACAAAATTTCAATTGGGTTTTCTACAACAGTATTTTTGTTTACTGTAATAGTAAATCCATTTTGAGCAAGGGCTTTATTAAGTTGTGAAATACTGTCAGTTGTAGAGCTTTCAAAATTAGAAAAACTGCTAATACTCACTCCTTTAATTTCAGGTATATTTATTAGTTTTCCATCTGAAAAAATAATTTTATTATCAAATCCTAAAGAATACTTTTCAATTGTATAAGAGTCAATAATTTCCCCTGTATTTTCAATAGCATATTCGTTCGCAACTATCTTTTTTAGTGAAGTATATTTCCACTCTTCATCCTTAGTTGTCGGAAACCCATGTGTTAGAAAAGAATTAAGGATTTCTTTCCTTTCCGCAGATACTTCTAACTTATCGGAATACGATTTTAAATTTTCAATTAAACCCACTGTTTATCCGCTTCTTTAGTTATCCAATCATATCCCTTTTCTTCTAGCTCGTGTGCTAATTCTGCTCCACCTGATTTTATGATTCTACCATTGTATAATATATGAACAAAATCAGGAACAATATAATCCAATAGCCTTTGGTAATGTGTAATTATGATTGTTGCATTATCGGTACTTTTTAGTTTGTTTACTCCATTTGCAACAATTCTAAGTGCATCAATATCTAATCCAGAATCAGTTTCATCTAAAATAGCTAGTTTTGGTTCTAACATAGCCATTTGAAATATCTCATTTCTTTTCTTTTCTCCACCAGAAAATCCTTCATTCATGTTACGAGATAAGTATCCTCTTTTGATGCTTAACAATTCCATTTTTTCACGCATTATCTTTAACAAATCCTTAGTTGGAATAGGATCTAAACCTTGTGCTTTCCTTTTTTCTAAAATGGATGTTTTGATAAAGTTAGAAACTGAAATTCCTGGAATTTCAACAGGATATTGAAAAGAAAGAAATACACCATTATGTGCTCTTTCTTCAGGGTTTAATTCTAGTAAATCTTCTCCGTTAAAAGTAATCCCCCCCCCCCTCAACTTCATAATCTTCATTTCCAGCAATTACTGCCGATAGCGTACTTTTTCCAGAACCATTCGGACCCATAATCGCATGGACTTCTCCTGCTTTTACTTCTAAGTTTATTCCTTTTAGGATTTGATTGTCTTCAATTCCTGCTTTTAAGTTTTTTATTTGTAACATTTTCTTGTTTTTAACCTACTGAACCTTCAAGGCTGATTTCTAATAATTTTTGTGCTTCTACTGCAAATTCCATTGGTAATTGGTTGAGTACATCTTTGCAATAACCGTTTACGATTAGTGCAATAGCTGCTTCTGTACCTATTCCTCTTTGGTTACAATAGAATATTTGATCTTCTCCAATTTTTGAGGTAGTTGCTTCATGTTCTATTTTGGAAGAATTATTTTTTACTTCAATATATGGGAATGTGTGTGAGCCACATTTATCACCCATTAACAAGGAATCACATTGAGAAAAATTTCGGGAGTTTGCAGCTCCTTTTGAAATACGAACCAATCCCCTATAATTACCGTTACTTTTTCCCGCACATATTCCTTTTGCAATAATAGTACTCTTTGTGTTTTTCCCTAAGTGAATCATTTTTGTGCCGGTATCGGCTTGTTGAAAATTATTGGTTACCGCTACTGAGAAAAATTCTCCAATAGAATTATCTCCTTTTAAAATACAAGAAGGATATTTCCAGGTTACAGCAGATCCTGTTTCTACTTGTGTCCAAGAAATTTTCGCATTTTTATAACAAACCCCTCTTTTGGTTACAAAATTAAACACCCCACCAACACCTTCCTCATTCCCAGGATACCAATTTTGAACAGTAGAATATTTTATATCCGCATCATCCATTGCGACTAATTCTACTACTGCAGCATGCAACTGATTTTCATCTCTCATAGGAGCGGTACAACCTTCCAAATAACTTACTTGACTTCCTTCATCTGCAATTAAAAGTGTCCGTTCAAATTGACCTGTCCCAGCTTCATTTATTCTAAAATAAGTTGAAAGTTCCATAGGACATTTCACTCCTTTCGGAATGTAACAAAAAGAACCATCAGAAAACACAGCTGAATTAAGTGCTGAAAAGAAATTATCTCTAGTTGGAACAACACTCCCTAAGTATTTTCTTACTAATTTAGGATGTTCTTGTATTGCATCTGAAATAGAGCAGAAAATAATTCCTTTTTCTGATAAAGTTTCTTTAAAAGAAGTAGCTACTGAAACAGAATCCATTACAATATCCACTGCAACATTGGCTAATTTCTTTTGCTCCTCAAGAGAAATACCTAGTTTATCAAAAGTCTTTTTCATTTCTGGATCTAAATCATCCAAGCTGTCTAAAACCGGTTTTTGTTTTGGAGCAGAATAATAAATTACATCTTGATAATTTGGTTTTTCGTAAGAAACATTTGCCCAATTTGGTTCTTTCATTTCGAGCCATGCTTTATAGGCATTTAATCTGTATTCTAACATCCATTCAGGTTCATTTTTTTTTGCAGAGATAATTCTCACTACCTCTTCTGAAATCCCTTTAGGAATTGTGTCTGACTCTATGTCAGTTGTAAAACCATATTTGTATTCTGAAGAAGTAACTTCATCTAATAATTCATCTTCAGATTTTTTTCTTTTATCGCTCATCTGTCAATTATTAAAGAGAAAAACTTTCTCCACAACCACAAGTTCTACTTGCATTCGGATTATTAAAAACAAATCCTTTCCCATTAAGTCCGTCTGAAAATTCCAAAGTTGTTCCCACTAGATATAAAAAACTTTTTTTATTTACTAAAAGTTTAATTTTATT
>CABXPN010000037.1 GCA_902514225.1 uncultured Bacteroidota bacterium | reverse complement strand
CATAATGAATCTCATCATAATGATTATCCTCCTTAACAATTAGAAAAGGGGTAGTGGGATCAGCATAACCTGTATTATATATTCTACTAGGGGTTTCTGAAATAATATTTTGAAATGACAAACGATTTAAATCGTCTCCAACCCAATATGGCACCATACCTCCAAGCAAAAAAGGAACAGAATCAGAATACACGTCTAATCTAATGTCATTAATAAATCTATCAAGAGAATTCTGATAATTATTATTTTCATGAATAGCATCTTGCTCACCCTGATGCCACAAAATCACTTTAATTTGACTGCCAGGATATTTCTCTAACACAAAATTAACTCTATCGATAGCATCATTATATAAATCATCTCCCTTATTCCATCTATTATCAATAAATCCAGTCCCTCCATAACCACATGGAATTATTAAAACTTCTTTACTAGGGTTATCTTGGATATATTCCTTAGCAAAAGCTAATCCAAAACCAATCTTTTGCGACTGTATTGTATGATGATCTAATGGTTCCTCAGCTAAAATTACTTGTAAATCTCTAGTAAAATGTCTCCCAAGTTGATAGATCCGACTATCTGGAGCGTCAAGTACTGAATCATATCCAATACCATAGTGTGTATTAGATTGTCCAATAATCAAAATTACATCATAAACCTTATCAGTAATATTAACACCTGACTTACTACAGGCTATAAAAAGTATAAATATTAAAAATATCAATTTTTTCATTAAACAAACTTACTCAATAATTTTCTAAAAAAGTTCGAAATAAGTACCGAGAGGTCCACCAAAAATAAAACCACTCAATGAGTGGTTTTTTATTTATTAAATATAATCTTTAACCCAACGATTATAACTTATAATATCAATATCTTCTGAATCAGAATCTGACATGCTAGACAATAAATCCTCTTTATTATCTACAACACCCCCATCACTAATCTTCTTAAAAATTAAATCTATCATTTTCTTCTCTCTTATATGGTTTTCTTCTAGTAATAAAGTGTCATAATCCTTCTTAATACTTGTAATCTTATCATTAAGATTCTTATTAGAAAGCATCATTCTAATCATTAGTTCAGTAACTAATATTTTTAATTGAAATGATTTATCTAGCATTAAAAAATCCTCTTGCATAATTAATCTAGCAATATTCTTCTGGGATTCTTTATAATTATCTTCATAGTAATAAATTAATGAACGATTTAAATAAATAAACGCATTATAAGATGGTAATTTTTTAATTACTTCACTCCTGCTTGCTTTATTTAAATAATCTAATGCTTTCTTTTTATCTGTTTTAGCGTAATTTAATACAAGTATATTATAGTAGTAAAATAGATATTTATCGTGCAAGAAACAATCGTATTCTTTCATGCCATTTAATAATTCTTCAGAGTATTTCAATGACTGTTTATACTTCTTAGTTTTATACAAACAATTAGACAGATAAGTTAATAAGGTGAGCTTCTCGTTGTGATTTGATCTGATAAATAACTTTTCCTTTAAAAAATCATTATAACTTTCAAGTAGAAACTTCTCTAATGATTGATAATCGCGTTCCTGCAGTAACAAACGACTATACATTTTAAATAATCTTATTCTAAATCTAGGGCTACTTACTAAATTCTTTTCTTTTGAGATCTTCCCATATTTTGTTTTAATCAGTTTAACTAAACTACCATCTGATTTTCCAAAATTCTGTTTGGTTTTTATATCATACATTATTTTAGCTAATAATAAATCCATCTCATCAATCTCAGATAAGATCTTAATATTATCTCTTTTTAGTTCAATATAATGATCTACATCAACAGAAAGTAGCTCATGAGAGATCTCAATTATCTCTGAGTAAATGATAGATAAAACCTCATATAATTCTGAATCTATTGCTTCTTTCTCCGCTTTTTTTAGGTAATGAAAAGATAGTTCTAATTCCCCTTTGTTCTTATAAACTCTAGATAGTAAAACAAAACTAAAAGATTTAGATTGTTTATCTTTCCAAATATGTTGCCATACCATAGAATTATTCAATTCATGATATAACCTATTCTTGACTTGATAATAATTATTTGGATTAGTTTTTAGTGTTTTTAAGGCGTCTTTAGTAGTATAATCTCCATTTTTTCTTCTGATTAAATCAAACAGATCTACATCTTTTCGATTCTTACTCTCAGTTCTTTTTAGAAATAACTTAAAGAATCTAACCTCCTCCTTTGACAAAGATTGTACAATAGTATCTAAAGCATTATTCATTGAGAATATTATTTTCTAATATACTTCTTACCATCTCTTATATACATGGATCCTATAGGAATATAATTTATATTATTATATCTTCTACCTAGAACATCATATATATAATAAGATGGAGCCTTATTACTAGGAGGAATCATCTCATTAATAGATGTTGTAGGTGGGATTACATACAAGGGAGTAATACTAGTATCAATAGTAACGGGGACTACAAAACTTGGCCAAATAACAACTAAATTATCTCCTGCTTGCTGATATAATTGCGGTCCACCATTAAGAAGGGTATTTAACATAAAGATACTATCTCCTGGGGAAAAGATCCCTTGAGGTATACTTTGTGTAATAGATAATATCTGCCAATTTTGTGGAGCTGCATTAACTGGAGAAATCACTATGTTAGCAGTAATAACTGAATCTAATATAGATGTGTTTCCTGTATTCACAAACCAAAAGTTTAATGAGAAGGGAGCCGCATGCTGAACTGTATCAGCATGACTAACCCCTTCTACACTAACAATCTGTGAGCTTACTGTTTTAGAAACTAAAACTGCACAACATATGAAAACAAGTATCTTCTTATACATTACTTTGTGTCTATAATATACCTTTTTTCAATCGTACCATCTTCATAAATAAAGAATAAGGTTTGATTGCTATTTATTGATGTTTCCCTACCTAGCACATCAACTACTTTAATTAGTTTTTTATCAAATAAGTCTATTTCTCCTATTGAGGTCACGCTACCCGTCTTAGCCCAAACTCCTAGATTTGCATCCCAAATCCAAGTCACACAACAAGTATTTAATCCATTAGCATCAGTATAAGTAATACAAACATTAATAGTGTCATAAGGCAAACTTGTGCTTGAATTATAATTGAAAACATTATGAGTTGTACTCATGCTATCCTCTCCCAAAATTGTACCATCATTTGCAGTAGTTACCCAATAATCAACAAATGTATTGACATTATTCAAGTGTAATGTCATCTGAAATTGTAAACCTGAAACAGTTATGGAATCGCACAATACAACAGGACCTACAACGCAAACAGCTTGACAAGCAGCTAAAGATGTGTGTGTTCCTAATCCTGTGCCAGGGTCATAGCAGCCCCAAGGACCACAGTCCCAAGAAGGTGTTAGTGTTCCACAAACAGATTGACAAGCTGCTAATGTAGCATATTGACCTAATCCTGTACCAGGATCAAAACATCCAAGTGTATTTGGATTACAATCCCAAGAAGGTGTTGGTGTTCCGCAAACAGCTTGACATGCAGATAAAGATGTATATTGCCCTAAACCAGTACCAGGATCATAACATCCAGTAGTTGGATTACAGTCCCATGAAGCAGGAATTGAATTACCAATAAGTATAGAGTCACAATAAACAGAGGTGCACCAATTAATAGTTGTTGAGTCAAAATAAGTAACTGTCAAACAAGGTGTATATATACCATTATTTGCATATGTGTGTACTGGGTTTTGCTGATGTAAGACAGGTGTTCCATCACCGAAATCCCAATCCCATGTTACAGAATAGTTTGTTGACCATCCAGAATTTATAGTAGATAAATCTGTAAAGATAGTTGTTGGACCATTTTGCATATAACTAAAGTTGGATTGACATTGTATTTGTGCTTGAGCAAATAAGATTGTCAAAGCTGCTGATGCTGTTAATAATAATTTTTTCATAATTTTGGTTTTAGTTTAATATTTCTTTATAATTGATTTAACAATGCAAAAATATCTATTCTCTTGCAACATACAATATCTTTTTAAATAACATCTTATGAATTCAGAAAACTTATAACAATTTCTATATCTAGTAATATTCTTACATATCCAAAGGATTTAATTTTCTAAAAAAGTTCAAACTTAGGACCGAGAGGTTCACTCAAATTAAACCTCAACTTATAGTTGTTTTTTTTTATTTTAGCCCTTATGAAAGAACGTATTCTTATTACCGGATATAGCGGATCCTTAGCACAAATAACAAAAGAATTATTAAAAGATGATTATGAAATCATTGGATTAACTAGTAATAAAGAAAAGGTTAATAATAAAGACATCTATTTTTGGAACACATCAACAAATGAGATTGATGAAAAGGCATTAGAAAATTGCAAACATATTATTCACTTAGCTGGATACCCTATACTAAAACGCTGGACAAAAAGAAATAAAAGATTAATGCACCAAAGTAGAGTTGGCGCAACAAATATATTATTTAATACATGTAAAAAATTAAATATTTCACCTAAAACCTTTATATCTGCCTCTGCAATAGGAATATATGGTTTAAATGCAAGAGGAATAAAATCTGAAAATGATAAAATTGGGAATGATTGGATAGCAAGGATGGCTTCGGATTGGGAAGAATCTGCACAGAAGTTTAAACAAATTGGGAGTCGTGTTATTCAAATGAGAATATCATTATTGATGAATAAAGAAACTGCTTTCTTGAAATATACCCTTCTGAGCATGAAGTTAGGTCTTGGAATCATAATTGGCTCAAAAGAAAAGAAAATAAGTTGGATACATGTTAATGACGCAGCTAACTTCATTAAAGAAGTAATAACTAATAAGAATTATAAGGGTGCATATAATTTAGCAACAGCAAAACCAATCTCTCAAGGAATATTTATTAAAAAGATAAAAGAAAAATTATTCCCATATGCTTTAATTATGAGAGTGCCTTTTTATCTATTAAGATTATTCTTAGGAGAAAGGAGCAAAATCATAAATACGGACGTATCCATAGATGTAAATAAATTAAAAGAAGAAGGGTTCATCTGGGAATTTTATAATTTTAATAAATTACTAGAAAAAGTTCGAAATTAGGACCGAGAGGCCCACCAAAAAGAAACCCACTTATTTAGTAGGTTCTTATTTAAGGCTTCAATTGTATGTTTTGAGCATTTACAGAAATTATTACCCCCAATCCATTTTCAACATTTGAATAAACAGGAATCACCTCTCCTCCGAAAAGTCCTAATTCTCCTTTTTCTGAATGATCTCCTAAGGAGTTATAGTAACTATATGTATCATCACTAAAAGTAGAAAACTGAATAGTAACGGTATCACAATCTGAATATCTATATTCTACCTCTTCTGATAGATCTACATCTATTGAAATATTTTTTTCTTGACCATTAAACAAATCATCCGTAAATACAACTTGATTGTCCATAAATGTATATCCTTCAAAAGGTATATCTCCAGGAAAAGAAGGGTCATTTGACATCATATATGATCTTCCAGAATATGTATTGTAAAATAAAGTGTCTCCATCTTGATCTAATTTGATTTTCATGCATGAAGAAAATATTTTTAATCGATAATAATTCTGCTGAGTACCATTATCATTAAAACTAAAACTAAAACCAATCTTCTCAGGATCAGTTACCGTATCAATTTGTATGTTATATACTATAATATCTTCTGGAATATATGTAGATGCAGTAATACTTTCATAAGCTGGATGATTTACCACAATTTTATATGTTGATTCGCTATTTGGAATAATATCTGACGTATAATAATTCATTAACAATTCCATTTCTCCATATTCATTATAAAACATCATGGTATCCGTATTAATTAAGTCAATGGATAAAGTATCCAGAAATTGATTATTCTCAAAAAGTAATACCTCAGCATCTGTAATGCAAGAAGGTATGATTTGTTCAAAAGCTCCTACAGAATGAGAAACAAGAACTCTAATCTCTGTATCCGTGTCTATAATGCTATTTAAAACTAAAACAGCTTCGTGCGGAGGAATATCTAAATTAACAACTGTTTCCATATCCTCACAAGAGAATAATAAAGAACAAATTAAAATGGAGAGTATTATTTTTTTCATAATTAAAATTGTATTCGATAAGAAATAGATGGAATGATTGGAAATAATGAGACTTGTTTTGCTACTCTTTGATTATCTTCTTCAGATAGGTAAACAAAAAACGGGTTTTTTCTGTTATAAACATTATATGCCCCTACAGAAAAGGTTCGTGAATATTTCTTCTTCTTTTTGTGAAAATTTACTCCAAGGTCAAGACGGTGAAAAGGATTCATTCTTGTAGAATTCCTATCCCCATACGATTCAACTAAATCAATCATGGAATATCCTGACCAATTATTTGTATGAGGCATTCCTAGATAAACTGATTGAGGAAACGTCATTGCATTACCAGTACCATATACCCATGTTCCACCAACATCAATACGATCATTAAATTTATGAGAGAGTACTAAAGAAAAATCATGTCTTCTGTCGTATTTGTATGGATACCACTCTCCAAAACTAATATTATCAAACCTACGATTAGTCCATGAAAGTGTGTACCCTATCCAACCAGTTGTCTTACCTTTCTTTTTTTGTAAAAATAATTCTCCACCATAAGATTCTCCTTCTCCACCCGTCTCAACAGAATTTTCCCAACTTTCTGTACTACTAAGATTAGAATATCCTTCTTTATATGTAATAAGATTACTCATGGTTTTATAGTATCCCTCTACACTAAATTCATACGTTCCTCCATAAAGTTCAGTTGAAACATTAGCAGCCCATTGTTTTGAAGTTTGAGAAGGAACACTATCAATAGCAGGTACCCAAAGATCACTTGGTAATCCAACTGACGAATTAGAAAGTAAATGAATATTTTGTTTCATTTCTGAATAAGATGCTTTTACTGACCATTCATCATTTAGCAAATATCGAGCAGATACTCTTGGTTGTATACTATAATATTCCTTATCAGTAAGATAGTCATAAGAATTAGAATATTTTTCTGAATAATCAGATAAAGCATAAAACCCAACATGAATTCCGATGTTAGCTTTTAATCTATCTGTAATCTTAATATCGTCTTCTAAATAAAGAAAGGACTCATGAACATTAGTTCTTTCAGAAAAATTAATCATGGTGTCTATGCCAAAATTCTGACTGCTATCCGGAGAGTTAATTGATAAATTTAAATTAGTTTCTCCTGGAAAGAACTGATGATGTGTATAAGAGGCTCCAAACTTAATATTATGATTTGGGTTGGGAATATAATCAAAATCTATTCTTGCTCCCAAATCTTCAATCCCTGATATATAACCAAAAGAAATATTCTCAGAGCTCTCTCCAGTAAATAATGTGTCTAAATATGAATTATAAACCGTGTCGTTAGAATTACTATTTGACAAAGCAAAATTAGTATTAAACTGATACCTACTATAGGTAAGTGTTGTATTGCTAAATAGTTTATTATTAAATAAATGATTCCATCGTAAAGTAGAGGTGATATTACCATATCCTAAACCAAAATTCATACTCTCCTGATGTATATTTTCAGTGGATTTTGGACCCCCTGATCTTCCACCTTTATCTTCCGAACCAGTAAAATCAACATTAAATACATCATCACCCATATACGCGCTTAAATATATTCTGTCTTTATTAGAAATCTTATGATTAATCTTTGCATTTAAATCATAAAAATAAAGATTGAAATCATTATTATTTGGTAAGAAAGGTTTAATCAGGAAATCTGCATACGTTCTTCTTGCGGAGACTATAAAAGAAGTTTTATTCCTAATAATAGGGCCTTCTAATGTTAATTTAGAAGAAATCAACCCTAAGGTCACATCACCTTTGAACTCTTTCATGTTTCCCTCTTTCATATCAATTTGTAATACTGAAGAGAGTCGACCCCCAAATCTTGCAGGAAATCCTCCTTTAGTAAGTCTGACAGTTTTAATAGCGTCTGCATTAAAAACTGAGAAAAGACCTCCTAAGTGAGACGAATTATAGACAGGAACACCGTCTAATAAAATAAGATTCTGATCTGGACCTCCCCCTCTCACATAAAAACCAGAAGTACCCTCACTTGATTGTACACCTGGCAGTAATTGTATTGCTTTTAAAACATCTACCTCTCCAAATAAAGCGGGTATAGTCTTAATTTGTTGAATTGGAATATCAATAACAGAGGTTTGTGTTTTCTCTACTATATTTGCTTCACCAGTAACCTTAACTTCTTGAATATTTATAGATGAAAGTTCAAACTCAATATCATAATTAATATTCTTTTTAAGATTGAAATCTTTAGATATAGTTTTATATCCAATAAAAGAATACACTATCTCCTGCTCTCCCCCTTCAATTGTTAAACTATAAAATCCGTAAGTATTAGAAGTCACTCCTTTCCCTGTTAATTTACTATATATATTTGCTCCTATTATACTCTCACCATTGTTCTTATCAGTAATATACCCACTTATAGTATGTTTTTGTTGTGCGTAGCTACTTGTTAGTATGCTAAGTAAGATTATTATAATAGATATTTTTTTCATAATGCAAAATTACTCAATAAATTTCTAAAAAGACTCGAAATTAGTACCGAGATGTCCACCAAAAAGAAACCCACTCAATTGAGTGGGTTTTATTTATTATATTCTAAGTCTTTTGAAATATTCTTTTTGTTTTTTCTGCAAAGATTATTAAATACAGAAAGCAGAAAACAGTTATCCAATAAGACTCGTGAATACCAATAATATCAGCTAATTTCCCCTGCAAAGGTGGAATAATTGCTCCTCCCAAAATCATCATTATTAAGAAAGAAGAACCTTGTGAAGTATATCTCCCTAGTCCTTTAATACTTAATGAGAAAATACAAGGCCACATAATAGAACAAAATAATCCTCCACTAATAAAGGCAAATAAAGCAACATAGCCAGTAGAAAATAAACCTACTAACATTGCAATCGTTCCTAAAGCTCCAAATATTTTTAATGTAGCGGCTGCTTTATCTTTCCCTAAGAAGAAACCTGCTATTTGTATTGCAACAAAAATAGCATATAAATATAAGTTTGATATATCAAAACCAGATGATTTGTTTACAAGTAAAACAATAGCAAATGCAATATATGGTACTAAAATATACAGCCATGTTTTTAATTTTTCTGAAGGATTAAAAACAACAATAGCTCCAGCCCATCTTCCTATCATTAACGATCCCCAATACAATGAAATTAGTGGTGCAATTTCAGAATCGCTCATTGCTTTTAATCCTAACGGATTTAAGTTTTCTTTTACATTATCTACATATTTTAATTGTTCCAAAAGGAGTAGAGCATAGACCCCATACTAATGGAG
>CABXPN010000036.1 GCA_902514225.1 uncultured Bacteroidota bacterium | reverse complement strand
TAGTTTTATTCCATTCTTTTTGGCATAATAACTAACCGATATAGAACCTAATATTAGCCCACCATAAAATGTTAATCCACTAAAAGAAAAGAGTTGTCCTAAAGGATCTAATAAGAAGTCGTTCCAATTTTCCAAACTAGCGAAAATCTTAGCACCAATAATACCACTAATCGCAGCTATCATTATCATATTTCCTACTAACTGATGAGGTTGTAAAGTTTGTTCTACCCATTTTGGTTCTAGAAGTTCTGTTTTTTGTTTTTCCTTGTATTTTGTGTAAACCGATATGGCTGCAACAATAATTCCACCCACCACACTTCCTTTTGCAGAAAGTATAAATGTTTGTGGGTTTTGTACCAATGCATCATAATCTAAGAATGCTTCTACTAATTTAAATCCGATAAAAAAACCACCTATTAAGGAACCTAAAAGTTCATATGTTGTAATTCCTTCTCCAATTTTTACTTTTCTCTTTATGCTGTTTAAAAGTCCTTCTTCTTCTTTTCTTTTAAATTCTTTGCTGATAAAATAGCTTCCCATTACAAATGCTAATGCAACAAAAAATCCGAAAGTTTGTATTGGTAAAGGAATATTTATTCCTAGTAAGTCGTTAATTAAATGGCTAATTGTTGGGTACATGATTTATTTCTTTAATTCTGATAAAATATTTCCTTTTTCGTCAAACGAAAGTAGTTTAATTTTTAGTTTCTGTTGTACAAAACTTTCAGAAAAAGGAATTTTCACTTTTATGTAGTTATCAGTAAACCCAAACAGAAAACCATTTTTGTTTTCTTTTTCGAAAAGTGCAGTTTGTGTTGCTTCTATATATTTTTGACAATGTGCGTTTTGTAATTTATCCGATAAAATACGGAGCATCTTACTTCTTTCAGCTCTTTTTTGTTTTTCTACTACACCATCCATATTTATAGATAAAGTATTTTCTCTTTCCGAATAGCTAAATACATGTAAATAGGAAATAGGTAATTCTTTTATAAAGTTGAGAGTAGAATTGAAAAGCTCATCTGTTTCCCCTGGGAAACCAACAATTATATCTGCACCAATACATACCTCTGGTATTTCAGACACTATTTCTTCTACTTTATTTTTGTACAAATCTGTACGGTACCTTCTTTTCATTTTACCTAAAATTTCATCTGCTCCGGATTGTAACGGAATATGAAAATGAGGCATAAATTTCTTAGAATTTTTTACAAATTCTATTATTTCATCAGTAATTAAATTTGGTTCAATTGAAGAAATCCTATATCTTTCAATTCCTTCAACATCTTCTAATTTTTTAATTAGTTCAAAAAAGTTATCTCCTGTTATAGGGTCAATAAATTCACCAATATTTACACCAGTAATTACAATTTCTTTAATTCCACTTTCTGCAATTTTTCTGGCATTTGATGTGATGTCAATAATGGTTCCACATCTGCTTTTTCCTCTGGCAAGCGGAATAGTGCAATAAGTACAAGGGTAATCACATCCATCTTGTATTTTAAGAAAAGACCTACTTCTTTCTTCTAAAGAAAAAGAGGAACAGTAACTTAATTCTGAAATTTCACAACCATGAATTTCTCCTACTTTTTTGTTTTCTAGATTTTCTAATAAATTTGGTAAATTAAATTTTTCATTTGCTCCGAGTACCATATCAACCCCTTCCATTTCAGAGATTACTTTAGGTTTTAACTGTGCAAAGCATCCAGTAATTACAACAAATGAATTTGGAGATGTTTTTTTAGCCTTCCGGATTATTCTTCTGCATTCTTTATTTGCATTTTCTGTAACAGAACAAGTGTTTATTACAAATAAATCAGCTCCTAAATTAAAATCATTCCTTATAAAACCAATTTTATTTAACTGACGAGCAATTGTTGAACTTTCCGAAAAATTTAGTTTACAACCTAATGTGTAAAATGCAACTTTTTTACCTTCAAACATATTTGCAAAGGTAGAATATATTAAAAACATCTTACTTATTGAAACCTAATAAATTTTTTATCCGTTTTTAATAATAAGTTCTCCTAAAAATGATGTTTTACTAAAACCCATTGAATTATGACTTTAATTTTACTAAGATTTTTCCTTAAAAAAATACAATTAGAATGTTCTAATTGTCGTTACTATTTCCTTCTTCTCATTTTCATGTTTTACAGTAAGAGTACAACCTCACAGGTAGTTTCTGATTTTACGACAATTAATTTAAATACTGGTTGTGGTTCCCTTGTGGTTGAGTTTGAAGACTTGTCTACCGGAAACCCAGATACATGGTTGTGGGATTTTGGGAATGGTAATAGTTCCTCACAACAAAACCCAATTGCTGTGTATTCCTCTCCAGGAATTTATACAGTAAAACTTACTGTTTCGGATGCAAGTACTCAGGATGTTCATATACAAACTGATTTTGTAAAAGTGTATGGGCAACCAACAGTTTCTTTAGATCAGAATTCTACATTATTTTGTGTTCCTGAAGAGGTTTTGTTTACTGATGAAACTCAGTCTGCTAATAATATTGTAGCTTGGATGTGGGATTTTGGTGATGGAGGAAGTAGTAATTTGCAAAATCCTATTTACGAATATCAAAATAATGGGGTTTTTACTGTTTCTCTTTCTGTGGTAGATGATAAAGGTTGCGAGTCTTTAGTTATTTTTAATAATTTAATTGATGCAAAGAAAGTACCCGTTTCTGATTTTGTTTCTGATATTGATTTTTCATGCAATTCGACTGAATTAGTAACATTTATAAATAATTCAGAATTTGCTAATTCTTATCTTTGGAATTTTGGAGATGGTACAACATCATCTAATACAAATCCAACACATAACTATAATTCAGGAGTGTTTGATATTTCTCTAGTTTCAGATAATGGTGTTTGTACTGACACATTGTTTCTTAATAATCTGATAGAAATTGGAGGAGTAATGACTACAGATTTTACTTCAAATGTAAATTCAATTTGCGAATTTGATTCCGTAAGTTTCTCTGATGAAACTTTAAACTCAGCTGATACTTGGTTTTGGGATTTTGGAGATGGAAATACATCCTCTTTGCAGAATCCAATACATCAATATACTTCCGGAGGTAATTATACTGTAACATTATCTACTAATAAAAACGGCAGTTGTTTGTCAGAAGAAATAAAAGTTGATTTTATTGGGGTGTTTGATAGTCCAAGTATTGATTTTGATGTAAATAACCAAACTAGTTGTAACCCTCCCTTAATTGTTGATTTTTATGATAATACTTTAAATATTACTGATTGGTTTTGGGAGATGGAAAACGGGTTTATGTCAACTAATCAGAACCCTGTTGTAAATTTTACAGATTCAGGATCTTTTGATGTAACTTTAACTGTTACAGACGATAATGGTTGTTCTTCAATAAAAACTAAATCTGATTTTATAAAAATAGATGATTTCTCTGCTGATTTTAATGTTTCAGATTCTATTATTTGTGAAGATGATTTTGTAGATTTTTTAGATAACACAAATTCAATTTTTAATATAATATCTTATAATTGGGATTTTGGAGATGGGAATACATCTTTATTACAAAACCCGCAAAATCAATATTTAGGAATTAATACTTTTGATGTTAGTTTAATTGTTAAAAATAGTATAGGATGTACTGATCAGAAATCAATTTCAAGTTTTATTAAAACTGTAGGCCCACCAACTGCAGACTTTACTGTAGATAGAATAGTTAGCTGTGCTGGTGAGACAATTACTTTTACTGATTTGTCAAGCTCTTCAGCTGTAATAAATAATTGGGATTGGGATTTTGGAGATGGAGGTTCTTCTACAACTCAGGATCCTACTTATGAATACAATCTGATAGGGAATTTTGATGTGACATTAATTACTGGCGAGGGAATATGTACAGATACTCTAATTAAGAATTATTATATTGAAATTATTGAACCATCTTCATTTTTTATAGCAAAATATAATTGCGTTGAACCATTAATGGTAGATTTTTTAAATCATTCTGTTGGAGCAGATGTAGTAGAATGGGATTTTGGAGATGGATTTACTTCTACAGATTTTGATCCGATACACAGTTACTCTACTACTGGAGTTTATAATGTATCTTTAAGAGTAACTAATAATGCTACACTTTGTACTCATGAATATACAACACAAGTAAATGTATTTTTTCCTGAAGCAGATTTCACTTACTTTATAAACTCTCATAATTCCTTAGAGGATTCGGTTGTGTGTTTACCAATAAAACGTTCTCATATTGATATTATATCTCCAAATGTAAGAAACTATAGAGTAGATTGGGGAGATGGTTATCTTGGAGTAAACCGACAAGACCATCTATATGATACACCAGGAGTTTATGATGTTACTTTAATGATAACTGACCACCATACATGTAAAGATACTTTAGTTATTGAAGATATGTTCCGTGTTACTGAAGTTGAAACAGACTTTACATCTTCAAATATCCAAGGGTGTAACGATTTGTCTGTTGATTTTGAAGATTTATCTTCTGTTACTTCTTCTGTTTTTTGGGATTTCGGAGATGGAAATAGTTCTACTCAAAATAATCCAACAAATGTTTACTTATTGGAGGGTATTTATGATGTTACTTTATTTTCTACTTCTATTGATGGATGTTTGGATACTTTGGTAAGGCAAGAATATATTGTTTTTGAGAAACCAATTCTAAATTTTACATTCTCTGATAATGAAATTTGTAAAGATGAAACAGTTTTTTTTGTTGATTCATCAAAAGGGTTATCTTTAGATTATAATTGGGATTTTGGAGATGGAAATACTTCTGTTCTTAAAAGTCCTCAACATAATTACCAAAATGTTGGTTCCTTTCCTGTTTCACTTACTATAACTGACACATTTGGTTGTACTGTTGTGAATAATACAGAATTAATTGAAGTTCAGGATGTACAAGTAGATTTCTCTTCAAATTTATTAAGTTCAAATTGTCCACCTTTAATTTCTACATTTACTAATAATTCTTCAGGTGTTAACCTGAGTTATAATTGGAGCTTTGGTGATGGTTTAACATCTTCTCAAGAAAACCCTTCTCATTTGTATTCTACTTCTGGTGATTTTGATATAAGACTGATTATAGAAGATAACTTTAGTTGTAAAGACACATTAGTGATGTCAAATATGATTTCAATTTTTGGTCCTTTAGGAACATTTACTTATAGTTCGGATGTTGTTTGTAAATCTGATTCTGTAGTGTTTACAGCAAATGTTCAGAATGTAGATTCTTACTTATGGGATTTCGGAGATGGTGTTTTCTCAACAGATAGTAATCCTTCTCATTTATATTCTGATGGAGATTTTTATTCACCACAACTAATAATTGAAAATACTTCTGCTTGCCAACTAATTGTAACTTCTGATGATTCAATTGAAGTTATAGAAATCATTGTAGATGCTGGTATTAACCAAACAATTTGTTTAGGAGATAGTATTTCTTTATTAGCTATTGGTTCCGCAACTAATTACAATTGGATTAGTTCTCAGAATATGATAAATGAAAACTCTCAATTTCCTATTGTTTTTCCTCAAGTCAATGAAATGTTTTATGTTGTAAATTCAGATGGATTATGTGAGGGAATTGATTCTGTAATTGTTGAGGTGGATAATAATATACCAATCCCTACATTTATTACAAATAACCATTGTGTTTTTGATAGTATGAGTTTAATTGTTGATGAAGGCATTATTGCATCTTCATTTACATATGAATGGAACATATTAGGTGAGAATCTATATACTCAAACATCTAATTTTCAGTTTGATTCTGTAGGGGTTTTCCCAATTGAGGTAATTGTAACAAATTTAGATAATAATTGTGATGCCTCTGTAATTCAGAATATAGAAATATTACCATTACCTGTTGTCAGTTTTGTTTCTGATAAGGTTTGTTTAGGAGAAAAAACAAATTTTACAAACTTATCTTCTCCTGATATAACTGGATCTTTATGGAGTTTTGGGGATGGTTTTCAATCATCATTTGATATGAACCCAACTTGTCAATTCTCTACATCAGGAATGTTTAATACAACTTTAATTGTTTCTTCTTCAGATGGATGCTTGAATAAAATAACAAAAGAAGTTGAGGTTTTCGAACTTCCAGAACTTGAATCATCAATTTCTACACAATGTTTAGGTTCTGAAACTGAATTTAAGGTTTTTACTCAGTTTGAGAACTCAGAAATACAGTCATATAGTTGGAATTTTGGAGATGATTCAGAAATGTCTGACCATCAATTTCCAACACATAATTATAGTAATTATGGTGAATATAATGTTATTGTAGCTGCTACTACAATTAATGGTTGTAAATCTGAAATACAGAATATTGCAAAAGTAAATCCTGTTCCGTTTGTAGATTTTGATGTTATCAGAATTTGTGAGGGAGATAACACTCAATTTATAAACAATAGTTCTATTGTTGAAGGAACAATACTCTACTATAATTGGAATTTTTTGGATGGAAATAGCTCAGATTATTTAAACCCTTCAAATACTTTTTCTTCATTCGGAACATATAATGTAGATCTGGAAGTAGAATCTTCTGAAAATTGTATTTCAAATCTATCAAAAGAAATACAAATACATGAAACTCCTAATGCTAATTTCTTAGTTGATCATGAAATATGTGAAGATACAGATGTAAAATTTGTAAACACATCAATTTCGGATGGTTTAATCACATCTTATAATTGGGATTTTGGGAATAGAGACACTTCCTCAGATCAAAATCCAATTACTAATTATAATCATTCAGGAATTTACAGCATTACTTTAAGTATAGAGAATGAGTTTTCTTGTTCTAATTCTATAATTAAAGATAGTTTTATTACAGTTGCAGAAAGCCCAATTGCTTCTTTTAATATGTCTGATAATAGAGTTTCTTTACTTAGTTCTGATGTTCTTTTTGTAAATACTTCAGATGAAAATTTATTTTTTGAATGGGATTTTGATAATGGCGTTATAGATTCTGAAAATAAAGATATATCTATTTCATTTGAAAATTCTGGAAATTATGATGTGTTATTATATGTTGAGAATGATTTCGGATGTTCTGATGAAATTATTCATTCTGTTCAGGTTGATGATGAATTTAATGTTTTTGTTCCTACTGCATTTACTCCAAATAATGATGGTTTAAATGATGTGTTTGAAGTAAAAGGAAATGGAGTTTCTACTTTCCAGATTAGAATTTATAATCGTTGGGGAGGTTTAGTCTTCTTCTCGGATAATTTGGAAATAGGTTGGAATGGTATTGAAGAAACATCTGGAGAGGTTTTGGATAACGGAACTTATTTATATAATATTCATGTTACAGATTATAATAAAAAACTTTGGGTTTATAATGGAGAACTAAACTTAATGAAGTAATACCGTTTTTATTACTTAAATTAGCCGACTTAAAACTTATATATGAAGTGGAGAGTCGGCTTTTTTCTTTTATTTTTATTTGCTTGTTCAGATAGTTATGATAATTCAGATTTGTCTATTTTCAGATATAATGAATCGAATGGAATATCAACTTTAGATCCATCTTTTGCAAAAGATAAAGCTACTATTTGGGCTACCTCTCAAATTTTTAATCAATTAGTTTCTATGGATAATAATATGGAAGTTGTTCCTGATGTAGCTAAAAGATGGATTGTCTCAGAAGATGGATTAACATATTCTTTTTATTTAAGGAATGATGTATTTTTTCATGATCACAAATCTTTTATTGGAGGACAAGGAAGAAAAGTAATTGCTTCTGATTTTCGGTATTCTTTTGATAGGTTGACTGATGAAAAGATAGCGTCTCCTGGAAGTTGGGTTTTAAATAATGTGAAAAATTATTCTGCAAAAAATGATTCCACATTTATTATTGAGTTAAATTCTCCTTTCCCTCCTTTTTTATCTTTACTTTCAATGCAATATTGTAGTGTAATTCCTAATGAAGTAGCTAAAAATTCAGCTTTCCGTTCTAATCCTATTGGTACGGGACCATTTAAATTCCAATTCTGGAAAGAAGGAGTAAAACTAGTTCTCAGAAAAAACGAAAACTATTTTGAATTTGAAGAGGGGAATAGATTACCATATTTAGATGCAATTTCAGTTACTTTTATTAAAGATAAACAATCAGAGTTTCTGAATTTTTTACAAGGAAATCTTGATTTCATTTCTGGTATTGACCCTTCCTACAAAGATGAAATTCTAACAAAAGAGGGGGGCTTAAATCCTAAATACCAAGATAGAATTACAATGCAGTCATTACCATTTTTAAATACTGAATATCTTGCTTTTTTGATGGATAATAATTCAGAATTATCTAAAAATATTTACCTCAGAAGGGCAATAAATTATTCTATAGATAAAGAGAAAATGTTAAAATACCTCAGGAATAATATTGGTGAAGTCGCTAGAAATGGTTTTGTTCCTAAAGGTATGTCTTCTTTTTCAGATTCTGTTATTGGATTTTCTTATAATTTGGATTTAGCTAAGGAAAATTTAAAATTAGCAGGTTTTCCTAATGCTGATGGATTAGGTTTAATTGTTTTAAATACCACTTCCGCATATTTAGATTTGTGTGAATTTATACAAAGTGAATTGAAGGATATTGGAATAACTTTAAAAATTGAAGTAAATCCACCATCAACACACAGACAAATGGTTGCTACTTCAAAATTAAGTTTTTTTAGAGGAAGTTGGATTGCTGATTATCCGGATGCAGAAAACTATTTATCTTTATTTTATAGTGATAATTTTTCTCCAAACGGCCCAAATTATACACACTTTAAATCAGAAGAATTTGATAATTTATATGAAGAAGCAATTAAAGAAACTGATTCAGAATTAAGATCTGAAATGTATCAAGAATTAGATCGACTTATTATAAAAAACTCAGTTGTAATTCCTCTTTATTATGACCAGGTGGTTCGTTTCTATCATATTAATATTTCAGATTTTTATTCTAATGCTCAGAATTCTTTAAATTTAATAAGAGTAATAAAAAATTAAGATTAATATTTATTCTTTTTTTTATTATCTTTGTATCAACCTGTATTCTATGATTAAAAGACTAATCTTATTTTTATTATTATCTATTTATAGTGTAGATTCATTTTCTTCTCATGCAGCAGGTATGGATCTTACGTATGAATGTTTAACTACTGATACGGTTTGGACAGGTAATTATCAGGTTACAATTTCTACCCAAGCATGGGGAGGTGAATGTTCATGGAATATTATTAATAATAACACTGGTGCTATTGTAGCCTCAGGAAATGGTTATAATAGTAATTCAACATATACTATTAATGTATGTATACCTTCCGGAAATTATACGTTTAATTGGTTTGATTCTTATGGAGATGGCTGGAATGGTGGAAGTTATACTGTTACTACTAATACAGGAACTGTGCTAACCTCAGGGTCACCACCAAATGGAAGTTCAGGTTCTTCTACTTTTACATCTCCTGGCAGTTCTTGTACTTATACTGTTACTACTTATCCGGCACATACATACAGAGTTACGTTAAAATTTTATAGAGATTGTTCAAATGGAATTTCTGCTCCGCCAACTTTCATATTAGATTATAGTTCTAATTCTTGTGGAAGTAATAATTCTGCTACTATGAATCAAATATCAACTCAAAATATAACACCAGCTTGTACTTCT
>CABXPN010000035.1 GCA_902514225.1 uncultured Bacteroidota bacterium | reverse complement strand
TCCTTTTGCTTTAATAATAAATTGTAATTGAATTACTTCATTTGTAAGTGCTGGGTTTTTGTTGACTTGAACTTCTAAGGTTTGAGAAAAACTTAGAATAGAAAATATTGAAAATAAGAAAAGTAAATGTTTTTTCATTACCAATCTTTTAAAAGTTTTGTTCCTATTACTTTCTTTTTATCTTGTAGATCTTCTTGTACTTCTTGTTCCTCTCTTTCAAGTGCATTTAGAATTTGCTCAATTTCTTCTTTAGATAGTTCATCTTTCTTTTCTTGCTCTTCTTGAGGTTGATCACTTTTTTCTTCTTTGTTTTCAGGATTCGGATTTTCTTTTTTTTCTGATTCCTCTTTCTTCTCTTCTTTTTTGTCTTGTTTTTTTTCTTGTTCCTCTTCTTGTTTTTTCAGAAGATACTGTGCAAGTGCTAAATTCTTTTTTGCATTAATATTATCAGGATTTAATCGTAATGATTTTTTATAAGATCCAATACTTTCTTCTAGTTTCTGAGATAATAATTGAGCATTCCCTAAATTATAATAACTCTCGGCTTTCTGATTCTTGTTTTCTGCAAGTTCAACGGAATTATTATAAAATTTTTCTGCTTCTTCTAATTTTTTTATTCCTAATGAGTCTTGTTGTTTAATTAGAATATGAGCTTGTCTGAATAAGGAATGACCTACATTTAGATTTGCTTTATAATACTGATTGTCTTTATCTAAAGCTTCTTTGTATAATGTTTCAGCTTGTTCAAATTCCTCTGAGTTATATCTCTCATTTCCTTTATTTAAAAGTTCTACTTTATTCTGAGAGTGAGAATAATTTGAAACTAATAACAATATAAAAATAATTAACTTTCTCATCTGGAATTCCAATTTTTAAGAGGGTTGTTTTTCTTTCCTAAAATAAATATTTCTAATAAAAAGAAGAACAAAGATAAAAATAAAAATATCTGAAACCTGTCAGTGTAATTTGTAAAAACCATATCACTAATTTCCTTCTTCTCAATTTTGCTTATTTCTTTAAACAGTTTCTTTAATCCAATTTCAGAATTATTAGCATTTATATTTATTCCGTTTCCTTTATTAGATAACTCTGACAAAAACCTGAAATTTGGTTTCGTTACAATTGTATTTCCTTCTCTGTCTTTTCTAAATCCTCTATTTCCTTCAAGTGGAATAGGTCCTCCATATTCTTCTCCAATAGCTAATGTATGAATAAAAACTCCTTGTTCCATTGCTTTTTCTGCAGAGATAAGGGCTCCATCCTCATGATCCTCTCCATCTGTAATTATAATGATAGATTTATTAAACTCATTTTCAAAATTAAATGATTTTAAAGATTGATTTATTGCGGATGATAGATTTGTACCTTGTTTTTTAATACTTGAAGTATTTATGTTTTTTAGAAACATTTTTGCGGCAGAATAATCAGATGTAATAGGAAGTTGTGTGTAAGCTTCTCCTGCAAAAATAACTATACCAATTCTGTCTCCTTCCAAATTATCAATCAGGTTTGAGACAGCTTGTTTAGCTCTTAAAATCCTGTTTGGTTTTATGTCTTCACATAACATGGAATTTGAAACATCAATAGCTAAAACTATTTCAATTCCTTCTCTTTTTACTTCTTCTAAGTTTGTTCCAATTTGTGGATTACTTAATCCGACAATAAGAAAAAAAAACCCTAAAAATAAAGAGATATTTTTTAGTTTTAATCTTGTTTCAGATTTATTTTTATATAAATTAGTGTGTAGGTTTTTGGTTGATAATAATTTTAATTTCTCTTTCTTCCATCTATTGAAAAATAGTAAAGCAATTCCTAAAATAGGAAGAATACCTAATAAATATAGAAAGTCTATATGTTCAAATTTTATCATCTAATTAATACTTCTGAAATAAGTTCTTTTAAGTAAAAATGAAAGTAAATAGGTAAATAAAGATACTAATGTAAAAATATAAAACTCTTCATTCTTAGTATTGAATTTTACACTTTCAATTTCAGTAGTTTCTAGTTCATTTATTTTTTCGTAAATCCCTTTCAAACTTTTATTGTCTGTAGCTCTGAAATACATTCCACCGGTTTTATTAGCTATTTCAGTTAGTGTTTTTTCATCTATTTTTACTTCCACATAATCATAAACAAAATTTCCATTATAATCCAAAGCAACTGGAGATTTTGCCATTCCTTTTGTTCCTACACCAATTGTATATACTTTTATGTTTACAGAATCGGAAGCTGCTATTTTTGCAGCGTCAAAAGGAGATATTTTTCCTTTAGTATTTTCCCCGTCCGTTAGCAGAATTACTATTTTACTTTCAGATTCTGAATCAATCAATCTGTTAATTGAATTTCCTAGTCCATCACCAATAGCTGTTCCGTCTTCAATCATCCCATATTCAATGTCGTTAAACAGATTTATTAAAGAATTATGGTCTGTTGTTAGGGGGCATTGTGTAAAGCTTTCTCCGCTAAAAACTACAAGTCCTATTCTGTCGTTAATTCTTTGTTTTATAAAATCAATAGCAATTTCTTTTGATGATTCTAAACGATTAGGTTTTAGATCCTGTGCTAACATACTTCCTGAAATATCCATAGCTATTATAATGTCAATTCCTTCTGTTTTGCTTTCTTCCCAACTATTTGTTGTTTGTGGCCGTGCAACTGAGATTACAATAAATATTAAGGAGATTATTTTTAATAGATAAGGTAAAAAAGACAAGTGTATCTTAATATTTTTCTTTGATGAGAATAAAGAAACATTAGAATGTTTTATTGAAGAATGTTCCTCTCTTTTCAGTAATATTTTCCATAAAACATGAGAAATTGGTAGAATAAGAAACCACAAATATTCAGGATTATGGAAAGTTATATCATTTATTAGTTTCATTATTTTCTATTTTACTTTTAGTAATAAAACTAACAGATTGTTTCATGATTTCCTTATTGTCTTCTTCTAAAGATAAACCTTTGGCGTACTTAATGTTGTCTGCTTTTCTGAGGATAAATCCTAACTTTTCAATTAGAATAATATCAATCTTTAACTTTTTTAAATCAGATAATATCTCCGATGTAGGAAGTTCTAATGCGTTAAATTCAAATCTGTTCTCAGTATATTCTCTAATTATTAATGAAATTTCAGAATAATATTCTTTTAAATTTCCTTTTTGCCAAAGTTTCTGCTTTTTTAGATCTTGTAGTTTTTTTAATGCGGTAATATGTGGTGGGATAAAAACTTTTGGTTTTAGAAAAGTACCTTCTTTTTTATATCTTTGAACCAGGTAATAAATAAGTCCTATTATTAATAGTATTACAAATATTATTCCTGCAATTTTCCATCTGTTATTCCTGATTTCAGCTAGTTCTTCATCTGTAAAATCTTCTTTCGTTCCTTCTTTTGGAGATGTGATATCAAACATAGGAGTTGTGTCTGAAACATTAAATGTTGTAACATTTAATAGGAGTCCACTTGTTTTTTTATTTTCGTTAAACACGAAAGGAGGGAGGTAATATGTTCCGCTATCAAAAGAAGTAATGACTATTTGTTGAGAAAGAATCTTTGTTGAATCTTTAGAAGTTTCTTTTATCTCGGATTTGCTAATAATTTCTACTTTTTGATACACGGAATCTGAAAAAGTAGGCCATCTGTAAGTTTCGTTTAACTTAACTTCTACAAAGATATTTAAGTTTATTTGGTCTCCTATTAATATTGAGTTTGTATCCAATATTGCAGTCTGAGAAAAGACTGATTTTGTTATAATAAGAAATAATAATATTAACTTTCTCATTATCTATTTCCTCTGTTTTTAAAGAAGTTAATAAGTGGTTTTACATAATTCTTTCCGGTTCTTATATCAATATGATCTACTCCCGAACTCTGTAAAGTTTGTTTTAAATCTCCTTCAAACTTTAAATAATTCTTTCTGAAATCAGTTCTTGTTTTATTGTCTGATGTGTCAATCCATTTTAAATCTCCACTTTCTGTATCTTCTAATTTTAGCATACCGACATCTACAAGTTGTTCTTCTCTTTCATCATGAATTCTCAGGGCTACAATATCGTGTTTGTTACGGGCAATTTTTAAGGATTTATCAAAATCATTATCCATGAAATCAGATAGGATAAAGCAAACTGCTCTCTTCTTTATTACATTGTTAAAGTACTTTAGTGCTATTTCAATATTTGTTTTCTTACTTTCAGATTTAAAGGTAATCAACTCCCTAATTATTCGTAAAATATGAGATTTTCCTTTTTTGGGAGGGATAAATTTTTCTATTCTGTCAGAGAAGAAGATGACTCCAATTTTGTCGTTATTATTAATAGCAGAAAAAGAAAGTACTGCAGCAATTTCGGTGGCTACTTCTCTTTTTAGTTGTGTTTGCGTACCAAAATCCGAACTTCCACTAACATCAATTAATAGGATAACGGTCATTTCTCTTTCTTCCTCAAAAACCTTTACAAACGGATTGTTATACCTAGCTGTTACATTCCAATCTATAGAACGGACATCATCACCTGCTTGATATTCCCTCACTTCCGAAAAGGCCATACCTTTTCCTTTAAAAGCCGTATGGTACTCTCCAGAAAAGATGTGGTTGGAGAGTCCTTTAGTTTTTATTTCAATCTTTCGTACTTTTTTAAGAAGTTCGATTGTACTCATTATGGAATCTCTACTGTGTTTAGTATTTCAGTAATTATATCTTCTGTGGAGATGTTTTCTGCTTCTGCTTCATAAGTAAGACCTATCCTGTGTCTTAGTACATCATAACACATGGCTCTTACATCTTCCGGGATTACATATCCTCTTCTTTTTATAAAGGCAAATGCTTTAGATGCTTTTGCTAAGTTGATAGATGCCCTTGGCGATCCTCCAAAAGAAATATAATCTTTTATTTTTTCTAGTCCGTGCTTTGCTGGGTTTCTGCTAGCGAAAATAATATCTAATATATATTGTTCTATTTTTTCATCCATATAAACTTCCTTAACCACCTCTCTAGCAGATAAGATACTTTCCGTTTTTAAAATAGTTTTTGCTTCAGGAAACTCCTTAGCTAAGTTATGACGCATAATTAGTTTTTCCTCCTCTTTTTTCGGATAGTCAATTACCACCTTTAGCATAAATCTGTCTACTTGAGCTTCTGGTAATGGATAAGTTCCTTCTTGTTCTATAGGGTTTTGAGTGGCCATTACCAAAAACGGATCGTCTAATTTAAAGGTTTCATCTCCTATGGTGATTTGACGCTCCTGCATGGCTTCTAAAAGTGCGGATTGTACTTTGGCAGGAGCACGGTTTATTTCATCTGCAAGTATAAAGTTAGAAAAAATAGGACCTTTCTTTATAGAGAAACTTTCCTTCTTAGGGGAGTAAATCTGAGTTCCTAGAATATCAGCAGGTAATAGGTCGGGGGTGAATTGTAGTCTGCTAAAGTTTGCGTCAATTGTTTTTGCTAGGGTACTAATGGCTAGTGTTTTTGCTAATCCGGGTACACCTTCCAACAAAATATGTCCGTCAGATAAAAGTGCTACCAACAATCGTTCTACCATTTCTTTCTGACCAACAATTACTTTACTAAGTTCTATTGTAAGTAGGTCGATAATAGCACTTTCTTTGTTTATTTTATCGTTTAGTTGTTTTATGTCTACATTAATTTCTTCCATTATATATAAGTTTTTAGGAATACAAAAATAAAATTGTTTGCCGGTTTACCAAAAAACAAACGTACTTAATTTTTGTGTAGTATAATTGTTAGGCTTTCTTATTTTTGCACAATGAGATACTTTATAGAATTTTCGTATAACGGAACAAATTATCATGGTTGGCAAAAGCAACCCAATGATAATACTGTACAAGAGGAGATGGAAAAATGTATGTCAGTTTTATTACAAGAAGAAATAGACTTAATGGGAGCAGGTAGAACAGATTCTGGAGTACATGCTACACAAATGTTTGCTCATTTTGATACTAATACCGTATTGAATACTGAAAAGATGGTGAAAAAACTCAACTCCTTTTTGCCAAACGATATTATGGTTTTTTCTGTCTTTCTGGTAAAGGAAGATACTCATGCTCGCTTTACGGCTATTGCCCGAACCTATAAATATTATGTTTCTACAGAAAAAAATATTTTTAATCCGAATACTTATTTTTTTTTTAAGAGGTTGGATGTAGATAAAATGAATGAAGCTTGTAAGTATTTGATGGGAGAGCAGGATTTCACTTCCTTCTCAAAATTACACACAGATACTTTTACTAATAATTGTGATATTACAAAAGCAATTTGGGAACAAGAAGGAGAAAATTTTGTATTTACCATTTCTGCAAATCGTTTTCTTAGGAATATGGTAAGGTCTGTAGTTGGTACTTTGTTGGATGTAGGATACGGAAAAATAGAAGTAGAAGAAATAAAAACAATTATAGACAAGAAAGATAGATGTTCGGCAGGAACTTCCGTTCCGGCAAAGGCTTTGTTTTTAACTCAGGTGAAATATCCAAACAACATATAAATGGCAAAAACAAAGACCGGAAAAGCAATAGATTTTAAACTCCTGAAAAGGGTGCTTACTTTTACTCGTCCTTATAAAAGGTATTGTATTTGTCTCTTTTCTTTTCTGTTATACTTTCTTTTTTAAGTCCTATTCGCCCTTTTCTAATAAATTTTGCAGTAGATAATTATATTATCTCTCCTGACAAGTCTCAATTACAATTTATAAGTATTGTTTTATTTGGTATTTTGTTTCTGGAGGCTATTGTTCAGTTCTTATATATTTATTTGGCTACTTGGCTGGGGCAGCATGTAATACAAGATTTAAGAGCAAAAGTATATCAGCACATTCTAAAACTAAAAATGACTTTTTTTGATAATACTCCAGTCGGTTCTTTGGTTAGTCGCTCCGTATCGGATATTGAAACTATCTCGGATATATTTTCTCAAGGGCTTTTTGTTATTATTGGGGAGCTACTAAAACTGATTGTAGTAATTAGTATGATGTTTTATACAGATTGGCGTTTGGCACTAATTAGTTTATTAGCTATTCCTTTACTTTTGGTTGCTACTGCTTGGTTCAAAAAGAATATAAAAGCTGCTTTTCAGGATGTAAGGAAAGAAGTGTCGAACATAAATACTTTTGTGCAAGAACATATTGTGGGTATGAATTTGGTTCAGATTTTTAACAGGGAAGATTCAGAATTTCAGAAGTTTAAGGAAATAAATAACAGTCATCTTTCTGCACATTTAAGGTCTGTTTTTTATTATTCTGTCTTTTTTCCGCTAGTAGAAATTTTTTCAGCTCTATCAATAGGTTTAATAATATGGTATGGTGGTGAGGCAATTATCTCAGGAAAAGAAGTGACCCTTGGTGAGTTAGTTGCTTTTATTTTATACATACATATGATGTTCAGACCTATCCGACAACTTGCTGATAGATTTAATGTTCTACAGATGGGAATTGTGGGGTCGGAAAGGGTGTTTAAAGTTTTGGACACAAAAGATTTTATTACTGATAATGGTACAATAGAAATGGAAAATATTGGTGGAGATGTAGAATATAAAGATGTGAAATTCTCTTACAAAAAAGAAGATTGGGTATTAAAGGGACTTTCATTTAAAATTGAAAAAGGCAAGAAATTAGCTTTAGTTGGCCGGACTGGTGCTGGTAAAACTTCCATCATAAATATATTAAATCGATTTTACGAAATTCAGTCAGGAGATATTTTAATTGATGGAATTGACATTAGAGAATTTAAATTAAAAAACCTTAGAAAACACATTGCAGTTGTACAACAAGAAGTTCATTTATTTTCTTCTTCCATTATGGAAAACATTATTTTATTTGATAAAAATATAAAAGAAAATAATGTTGTTTCGGCTGCAAAAGAAATTGGTATTCATGATTTTATAATGAGTTTACCAAATAATTATAATTATAGAGTTGGTGAAAGAGGAATTACTCTTTCTACTGGTCAGAGGCAACTTATTTCTTTTTTAAGAGTGTATTTAAGAAATCCGAAAATTCTTATTTTAGATGAAGCAACTTCTTCAATTGATTCTCATACAGAAGAAATTTTACAAGCTGCTATGAATAAATTATCAGAAGGAAGAACTACAATAATCATTGCACATAGACTTTCTACAATAATAAATTCTGATAAAATCTTACTGTTAGAAAACGGTAAAGTTTTAGAGGAAGGAGCTCATTCAGAATTATTAAAAAGAAAGGGTAAATATTCCGAAATGTACCAAACTCAGATTTCAGAATAACCTGAACGCATAAGATGATATGATTAATCTGTAATTTTTTCTCTCTTATTTCGTATATTTGCAATATGAAATACATCCTCACATTTTTATTAGTTTTAAGTAGTTTATTGTCTTATTCTCAAATTACAGTGGACAGGTCCGCTCCATTTGATAATCCAACCTATTTAATTGATAATGTATTGCTTGGTGGGGGTATTGTTGCTTCAAATCATACTTATGAAGGAGATAGTTCTCAAATTGGTTTTTTTAATGCAGTAAATACAAATTTAGGACTGGATAGCGGAATTATTATGGCTACTGGAGGAATTGAAAATATTGTACCTGGAAATATTTCTTTTACTGCAATTCCAAATACAGTTACTGACCCAGATTTACTAAATGTGGCAAATTCTGTACCAGGATTGATTGGTCAATCATTCACAGTAAGTAGTATAAATGATGTTGCAAAATTAGAATTTGATTTTGTACCAACATCTGACACCATTACTTTTAGGTATGTTTTTGGTTCTCAAGAGTATTTCGCTTATGAAAACTCTCAATATAATGATGTTTTTGGTTTCTTTTTATCAGGTCCTGGCATTGCTGGTCCTTATGCAAATGGATCCATAAATTTAGCTATTATTCCAGGTTCTAATCCTCCATTACCTGTTACTATTTCTTCTGTAAACTCTGTTACTCCAATTAACCAACAATATTTTGTAGATAACCAAAACGGATTAGACACTATTGCAGATGCGGATGGACTTACAACTGTTCTTACTGCTGTTGCAATTGTACAGTGTGGAGAAACATATCACATCAGATTAGCAATTGCAGATGGGTCTGATTCTGGTTTAAGTTCTTATGTTTGGTTAGAGGCGGGTAGTTTTAAATCTCCTGTATTGGATGTTACAGATAATTTTGGTTTTGATTCTACATATATGGATATCCCTTGTAATTCATCAGTTACCCTTACTGCTGATGGAGGAATTGGAGCAACATATGAGTGGGTAAACGAATTCGGTACAATATTAAGTACAGATTCATCAGTTGTTGTAGGTCCCGGAAAATATTTAGTTTCTGCAACTTCAGTAGGTTGTGCTGTAAATTCTGATACAATTACAGTTACTGGTCAAGTACCTCCGTCTTTTGATTTAGGACCAGATGTTACTATCCCTTGTAATACGGATTATATATTAACTCCTATTGTTACTGGTGGTACGGGTAACTATCAATATTTATGGAATACAAATAGTTCTGATAGTATAGATCCGTCAGTTACTGTAGATGAAGGTTTTTATAAATTAATTATTGATGACGGAACTGGTTGTTTAGCTTCAGATTCTATTACAATTTCAGAAGTTGCTCCTCCTATAACAACTGTATCTGGTGGAGGAGATATTTGTAAAGATGGATCTACAAAAAATGTATATTTTAATTTTAGCGGAACGGAGCTTCCTTGGGATTTAACTTATTCTGATGGTGTTTCTCTTTTTAATCAAAATGGTATAAATTTATCTACTTTTACCTTAACAACATTTACTGCAGGTATATATAAACCTACTTTGGTAAAAGATGCAAATGAGTGTGTTTCTATACTGCAAGATTCAGTTGTTGTAAATGTATTTGATTTACCTATAGCGGAAATTACTCCTACAGAAATCACAATTTATGAAGGTGAAGTAATATCACTTTCTACAGGAACATATCAACTTTACGAATGGTATAATAATGAGGATTCTTTGCTTTCCGTGTTTTCTGAGTTATCAGTTTCTGATGCAGGAGAATTTTATGTTTTTGTAACGGATAACAACAATTGTACAGATACTTCAGAAATAGCAATTGTAAATACTGTTCCTTTAACAGAGCTTTATGTTCCAAATACTTTTACTCCAAACGGAGATTATCATAATGAACTTTTTGAGATTTATGGATTAAATATTGTTTCATTCAAAATGATTATTACTAATAGATGGGGAGAGTTAATTTATGAAACAAATGATATTTCTAAATTTTGGGATGGAAAGTATAATGGAGTATTAGTTCCTCAAGGAGATTATTTGTATTCTATCGAATTGTTAGGAGAAGATAAA
>CABXPN010000034.1 GCA_902514225.1 uncultured Bacteroidota bacterium | reverse complement strand
AATAAAATATAAAGTATTGATAGACAGTAGTTTGTTAAATTAAAATATATTTTGGACAGTTAATAATTATAATATATTATATGTGTTATCATATTTTTACTCATATATTTGTTGAAATTATTAAATGATTGAAAAATGAATAATAAAATAATCATCTTTGTATTATCACTAATCCTTTCTATGGGATCTGAATCTTTAATTGCTCAATCTAATTTAGTATTTGGTTCTAGTGGGGTGCAACATGAGGACACACTACATATTGGAGATTCTATTCATTTTGACTTTTTTTTAGTTAATCAAGGAAATTCAACTATAAATGATTCTATTTTAATGTCATGTGAGACTTTTGACATTATTGGGAATTCAATATCTTCCATGTCAATAGGTGATAGTTATAATACTATTGGATCTCTAGATGTTGGTGATAGTATTTCTGTAACTATAACGGAATTGGTAACTTATCAGTCGTACGTACTAGGAGATAATATTATTGTTATATGGCCAGCGTTAATTGGAACAGGAACTGGAGATACCAGTACCACTAATATCCATATAGTAGATAGCGTTTCTACTGGAGATGAACTAGAAATATCAGGCAATAAGTTGATGATTTATCCAAATCCTATCAAAGATTATTTCACGATATCTAATAAACTAGGTCTTCCAATATCAAATATTGCTATCACTGATCATTTAGGTCGCCTGATATATATTGATAAAACCGTCCATCATGAACCTGCCCATCTTGATTTTAGCAATTTAAATTCCGGAACATATTTTATTGAAGCTATTATTAACGGTCAACGAATTGTAAGAAGAACAATCTTAATTAAGTAACTTTATTTAAGATGATTCTTAAATTTAATATTTTTGATATAAATTAACAGAAACCTTTTGTTTTCAAGTAATTTGTTTAAGTAACCAATCATTATAATTAATTACATCTATATTTTGAGCTTTTTCTGATGATGTCCGCTCTATTAACCTCTTAATTTCACTTACTAGATCTTTATTTACGCTAAGATTATCACAATAAATAAGTTTATTAATAATTTCTATAATACCTTTCTCTCTTTTGTTGTGATTTATTGTTTCTTTATATGTTCTTTTTATAATCTTTATTTTTTCTTCTACTAAATCTGTTTGGTTGAGTTCATATCTAATGATAATTTCTGAGATAAGAATTTTTAATTGAAATTGAAGAGAGAGATTTATAAAATCTTTTTGCAAGATTAGTCTAGAAAAATGCTTGATTGATGTTTTGTATTTCTTTTGATCATAATAAATTAGCCCCATATTAAGATAGATAAATGATCCAAATGTTGGTAATGACTGAATGACTTTATTTCTTTTTGCTTTATTTAACACCTCTAATGCTTTCTCTTGATCTAATTTTGAATAGTTAATTACTAAGGCGTTATAATAATAAAATAAGAATCGATTTCTTAAAAATGAATCAAATTCACTCATTGAATTATTAAGTTCCTCAGCAATTAAAAGAGACTCCTTCATTTTCCCATTTTTATATAAAGAATTTGTCAGATAAGTCAGCATCATAAGTTTCTGTTCATGATTTGTTTTGTTGAAAATTTTATCTTTTATAAAGTCTTTATATGTTGATTTGAGGTATTTTTCTAGAGAAACAAAATCATTCTTTTGTAAGAACGTTCTACTGATAGCTTCAAATAACTTAATTCTAAATTTAGGACTTTTTGAGATCTGCTTTTGTGAGGTAATAGAATTAATAATATCGTTTAATGCTTTGGAATTAACCTCAGTGTCATTAGAAAAATTCTGAGTTGTTTTTATGCTATACATTACAGAATATAGAGTAATATCTATTTCTTGAGATAAATCTAATTTTTTTTTATTCTCAATCTTTCTATTTATATATTTTTCTATATCAATAGAAATAAGTTCATATGATAATTTAAGAATCTCAGAGTATATAATTGAGAGGATCTCAAATGATTCAATTTTATTTGCTTGTTTCTCCGCTTTCTTTAAATAATGATATGAAAGATCAACATCTCCCTTCCTTTTATAGATCCTAGAAAGCAAGATGATGTTGTAAAGAGACGTATCGTCTTCTTTATTTGTATGTTGAGATACGATACTTTTATTTATTCCATGAAGCAAATTGTTTTTTAATTGATAAAAATTATTCTTTTTATCTCCGTACATTTTTGCTGCAATTTCCTTCTCATTATAATCATTAAGATTATTTTTAATTGACTCAAATAGAATTGTATCTTTTCTGTTTTCTTCATTATGGGTTCTATTAGAAAAAATTTTATAATATCTTATTTCTTCCTTGTTTAGAGACTCTATTGTCTTTAATAAAATATTCATTTTGTTTTATGCAAATATACTAATTTTGGTTATATAAGAAATATTTCCTATAATAAAGGAATTTAACTTAGTAATATTATTTAATTCTATTAAATTAATAATAATGGTCAAATAAGTAATCTATTTTTTTAATTATATCTTCTTATAATTTTTACTCTTCTTTGCAAAGAATTAAATTATAACTTATAAAACTAAAAAGAATGAAACATAATCGATTATTTATAGTATTCATACTATGTACTTTTTTCTCGATACATACTTACTCTCAAGGATGTTATTACCCGGCATCATTTTCTTACTCTAATAATAGTGGAACAGTTAGCTTTACTAATACTAGCCAAATGATTTCCTCCAGCTATTGGAATTTTGGGGATGGAAGTTATTCAACTCAGACTCATCCTACACATACTTACACTAGTAATGGTACTTATACTGTGACTTTAGACTTAACGTATGTGTGGAATCTAGGAGTTTATGGAAGTTTTACTTGTTATTCCAGTACATCAAATAATATCTTCATTAATAATATCTCCATTTACGGATGTACAGACCCTATAGCTACAAATTATGATCCTAATGCAACTTCTGATGATGGTTCTTGTACTTATATATATGGTTGTACAGATTCGATAGCTACTAATTATAATCCAAATGCAGGAGTAGATGATGGGTCATGTATATATCCTCATATCTGCGGAGAGATAACAGGTATTACCTTAACTGATATTATTAATGATAGAGTAACCTTTAACTGGGACGATATGAATGACAGTTTGTGTGTAGTAGACCAAATAAGAATTCGCTACCGAGAAGTAGGCACAAGTACTTACTCTACAAAAACAATGGGATCTCCAGTTGGCAATAATAGTATATGTTTAAATACTTCTAAACGGATACTTAATTTAAGTGATTCTACTAAATATGAGTACGGCTTTAAGATCTGGTATCAAGATGGAACAATAAAAGATTGGCATTCAGAAGATAAATTTATAACTTTAGATCGTTGTCCTAATGTAGCTAATTTATCGGTAACAACACCTTCATCATCTAGAGCTAAATTTACTTGGGATAATAGTAATGGGCCATATAGTTTTGTTCGTATTAAGATTAGAGTAGACAGTATTTCTAATCCTACATCAAATAGTTGGTTTAATTCTGGAGGATTTGGGACTAATCATGGAACGTTTAGTAGTATTAAGAATGGTTTAGTTCCAGGAGAAACTTATAGAGCTCAAGCTAAGACATGGTGCGATCCATCAGGTGGTCCTTATAAATCTCCATCATGGACACCTCTTATCTTCTGGACGCAACCAAGTTCTGTAAGATTAGATGGTGGAACATCTATCAATAATTTAGATGTTTTCCCTAATCCATCAAGAGATCTCTTTAGCGTGAGTTTTTCTTCAGAAGATGTTCAGAACCTTGAGGTTAGAATCATCAATGTAATTGGAGAAGTTGTTTACACTGAAAACTTGAATGAGTTTGTTGGTCAATACACTAAACAAGTTGATTTAGCTAATTACACTAAAGGAGTTTACTTCTTAGAGATTACTGCAGATAATGGAGTAATTAATAAGAAAATAATCTTACAATAATTAAATCAAAAATAAAACAAATGAAGATAATCAAAAAAATATTTTTACTATCAGTATTTACTATTCTATATTCTTTTAATATTAGCGCTCAATGTCCAGCAAGTGGTTATTGGTCTATTAATGGGCTAACAGTTAACTTTTATAACACTAGTTCTAGTTTTAGTAGTAGTTCTTGGGATTTTGGTGATGGTAATACGTCAAATGCTACAAACCCAATTCACACATATGCTAGCTCAGGAAGCTACTATGTTACTTTACAGATAGGATATCCATTTTACACTTCATATGGTACATTTACTAGCTATTGTTCTGTAGGTGGAACTATAACAGTTACAGGTCCAACAAATATTTATGGATGTACAGACCCTACAGCTACAAATTATGATCCTAATGCAACTTCTGATGATGGTTCTTGTACTTATATATATGGTTGTACAGATTCGATAGCTACTAATTATAATCCAAATGCAGGAGTAGATGATGGGTCATGTATATATCCTCATATCTGCGGAGAGATAACAGGTATTACCTTAACTGATATTATTAATGATAGAGTAACCTTTAACTGGGACGATATGAATGACAGTTTGTGTGTAGTAGACCAAATAAGAATTCGCTACCGAGAAGTAGGCACAAGTACTTACTCTACAAAAACAATGGGATCTCCAGTTGGCAATAATAGTATATGTTTAAATACTTCTAAACGGATACTTAATTTAAGTGATTCTACTAAATATGAGTACGGCTTTAAGATCTGGTATCAAGATGGAACAATAAAAGATTGGCATTCAGAAGATAAATTTATAACTTTAGATCGTTGTCCTAATGTAGCTAATTTATCGGTAACAACACCTTCATCATCTAGAGCTAAATTTACTTGGGATAATAGTAATGGGCCATATAGTTTTGTTCGTATTAAGATTAGAGTAGACAGTATTTCTAATCCTACATCAAATAGTTGGTTTAATTCTGGAGGATTTGGGACTAATCATGGAACGTTTAGTAGTATTAAGAATGGTTTAGTTCCAGGAGAAACTTATAGAGCTCAAGCTAAGACATGGTGCGATCCATCAGGTGGTCCTTATAAATCTCCATCATGGACACCTCTTATCTTCTGGACGCAACCAAGTTCTGTAAGATTAGATGGTGGAACATCTATCAATAATTTAGATGTTTTCCCTAATCCATCAAGAGATCTCTTTAGCGTGAGTTTTTCTTCAGAAGATGTTCAGAACCTTGAGGTTAGAATCATCAATGTAATTGGAGAAGTTGTTTACACTGAAAACCTGAATGAGTTTGTTGGTCAATACACTAAACAAGTTGATTTAGCTAATTACACTAAAGGAGTTTACTTCTTAGAGATTACTGCAGATAATGGAGTAATTAATAAGAAAATTATTTTGCAATAGATTATTTATGAACCTTAATCTCTCTATTTTATATTAATTTCATAATACAGGATTTTAATAGAGAGGTTAGGTTTGTAAGTACTGAAATTTTAATAAAATGAAAAAAATACTTTTACTTACACTTTATATTTTTTTAACTATTAATTGTCAATCACAGGGTATAGGTTGTTGGGCAAATTTTTATTATACTCAAAACGGTCCGACAACTATCTTTACAGATAATTCTTTTGTTGCTCCTGCGAACAGTTGGGCGAATGATCACTCTTTGAGTTGGTTATGGGATTTTGGAGATGGTAATACATCAAATTTAGAAGATCCAACACATAATTATAGTAATGGGACTTATATACCTTGCCTTACATTGACAATGTTTGATTCAACAGTTATGAATACTTGTGTATCTACTATTTGTGATACCATAATAATAGGATCTACTACTAATTTATCGAATTATACGCAAACTAATGCTAACAAAAAAGTACTTAATATTATAGATGTTTTAGGCAGAGAATCAAAGGAGAAAAAAAACACCCCTCTTTTTTATATCTATGATGATGGAACAGTTGAGAAAAAAATAATTTTTGAATAAATAAAAACCCACTCAAATGAGTGGATTTCTTTTTGGTGGACCTTTCGGTCCTAATTTCAAACTTTTTTAAACTATTTATTTAAAACAATTTGCCATATTGAATAAGCGTCCTTTTCTGCTCCATCTTCATTGATTATTTCTGTGTTTATTCAAAGTTTTCCTATATCTTGAAGTTCCAAAGGCAAGGTTTCCATAATTCATTATAATACCTGTGCGTCCACCAAAGCATAAATTTATAATTTTTATAAGATATTTAATGAGTGATATATATCATGTTTCATATATAGTGTGACACTTAATTTTGCTGTATTAATAATTTAAAAAACAAATAATGGAAAATAAAACAGTAGCACAAATTGTTGCCTCAGATATCAGAACTGCAACAATTTTTAAAAAATACGGAATAGACTTTTGTTGCGGGGGTGGAAAGCCAGTTACAGAAGCATGTATAGGGACAAAGATAGAAGCGTCAACAATCTTTAAGGAAATTGAAATGTTAGATGAAACAAAAGCAGATAGTGATTTTGACACAATGGAACTAGATATTTTAACGAACCATATTTTGGACACTCATCATGTTTATGTAAAAGGATCACTTCCAATTATTTCAGAATTTGCTAATAAAGTTGCTAAAGTTCATGGTGATCATAACCCTGAAAATATCGAAATTGCAAAGCTGTTTCATGAAGTTTCTATGGAGTTACAACAACATATTATGAAAGAAGAAGGGATTCTGTTTCCTCACATTATAGATTGTGCAATTGCTCAGAGAAATGGAGAAAAAATCCAAGTTCCTTTTGGATCAGTTCAAAATCCAATCAGGATGATGGAACATGAACATGATATTGCCGGAGATATTTTTAAGAAGATTGAAAAGTTAAGTAATAATTTCACACCACCAGAACACGCTTGCAATACTTACAAAGCTCTTTATCATCATTTAAAAGAGTTTCAAGATGATTTACATATTCATATTCATTTGGAGAATAATATCTTATTTCCGAAAGCAATAGAGATGGAAAAAAGCGTAAAACCAATACAATGACAGATGTCATATACTGATTCTTTCAGTCGATATATTTTTGTCTCATATTAACTTATAACAAAAGAAATCATGAAAAAACATCAATCATTATTAATTATCGCAACAGTTTCTTTATTTGTTGCATGTGGTGGAGGTACTAATGTCAAAACAACTAATAGTATCTCGGCTGCCGAGGGAAACACACCGTTAGGTCAGGCTGGTGTGGTGGATGAAGATTCAGAACCTAATATTTTACAAGTAGCAATTGGTTCAAAAGACCATTCAACTTTGGTTGTTGCAGTACAAGCTGCACACATTGAACATATATTAGTAAATGCAGGGCCTCTTACGGTTTTTGCGCCTACTAATGCTGCATTTGATGCTCTTCCAGAAGGGACTGTTGAGGATTTGTTAAAACCAGAAAATATCGGAACTTTAACAACTATCTTAACAAGGCATGCTGCACCTGGCTCTTACGATATCCAAAAATTAAAGAAAGAAGCAAGAAAAGGAAGAGAAATTTATAATGCAACAGGAGACTATTTAGAAGTAACCGTTGAAGGTGAAGATGTATTTATTAATGGTTGTAAAATCCTTGGTTCAGTACAAACCTCAAATGGAATTGTTAATGTAATTGACAAAGTAATTTTACTATAATATTAATTTAAAAAACAAAAAAATGAAAAATATAAACAAAATTTTAGCTTTAGGATTTCTAGCTACTTTTTCCTTATCTTCATGTGGAGGTGACGGAGGGGATAAAACAACATCTGAAGAAGTAAAAGTTGTGGAAACAAAAGAAATTGATCCAATGCAAGATAAAGGAATTGGACCAATCACTTCAGTTGATATAAGTGGGAAAATTGATGATGCTTTAGCGTCTGAAGGTTCAATCCTTTTTGAAACTAAATGTACTGCTTGTCATAAAATGGATAAAAGAAAAATTGGCCCATCAATGACGGGTGTTACCAAAAGAAGAACGCCAGAATGGATTATGAATATGATAATGAATCCTGATGAGATGGTAAAAGAAAATGCACAAGCAAGACAGTTGTTAATTGAATATAGTGCGCCAATGGCAAACCAAAGTTTAACAGAATCTGAAACAAGAGCGATACTAGAATATTTTAGACAAAACGATATATAGAAAAGATTTATTAACCCAAGAAATAATAAAACAATGAAAAAAAATAATTTAATAATCGGAATTATAGGTATATCAGTCCTATTTGTAAGTTGTGGGGGGAACTCAATAAATAAAGGAGCATTAAACAGTAGTGCAGCTGAAAAAGTATATGTAGCCCCAGGGGAACATGATGAATATTATGCTTTCTTATCAGGAGGATTTAGTGGGCAATTAGCTGTGCATGGCTTACCTTCAGGGAGACTATTTAAGGTTATTCCTGTATTCTCGCAAGATGCTGAAAAAGCATACGGATATAATGAAGAAACAAGGCCAATGCTGAACACCTCTTATGGATTTATACCTTGGGGTGATGCTCACCACCCTGATATTTCACAAACAAATGGAGAATTGGATGGAAGATGGTGTTTTATTAATGAGAACAATACGCCAAGAATTGCTCGAATTGATTTAACTACTTTTGAAACTGCAGAAATCATTGAACTGCCTAATTCGGCAGGAAACCATAGCTCTCCTTACGTAACAGACAATACTGAATATGTAGTGGCTGGAACAAGGTTTGCAGTGCCAGTACCACAAAGGGATATGCCAATTAATAAATTAAAAGGAAATTTTAAAGGAGCATTATCTTTTATAAAAATTGACCAAGAAACGGGTGGAATGAATTTAGAATTTCAGGTAATGACACCTGGATTTAATTATGATAAAGCCCATCCTGGTAGAGGAGAATCTCATGGATGGATGTTTTTCTCCACTTATAATGTTGAGGAAAGCCATACTTTGCTTGAAGTAAATGCATCACAAAGAGATAAAGATTTTATTGCGGCAGTAAACTGGAAAAAAGCAGAGGAATATATTAAGGCAGGTAAGTTTTCAACTATGAAAACTAAATATGCGCATAATGTATATGATGAGCACACACAAATGGCGACCACTACGATGGAAAGTGAAGTTAAGATTCTTGATCCATCTGAATTGCCAGGTTTAGTTTACTTCTTACCTATGCCAAAATCGCCACACGGATGTGATGTTGATCCTAGCGGAGAGTATATTGTAGGTAGTGGAAAATTATCTGCTAATGTAACAATTCATTCATTCACAAAAATGATAGATGCCATTGAAAACAAGAAATTTGATGGAGAAGCTTATGGAATCCCAATTCTAAATTTTGAAGATGTACTTGCAGGAGTTGTAACTCAAGCAGGATTAGGCCCTTTACACACAGAGTTTGATGAAAAAGGAAATGCTTATACTACATTTTTTATATCTTCTGAAGTTGTAAAATGGCAGCTAGGTAGTTGGGAAGTATTGGATAGGAAACCAACTTACTATTCTGTTGGTCACTTAATGATTCCTGGAGGAAACTCACAAAAACCATTTGGAGAATATATGATTGCTATGAATAAGATAACAAAAGATCGTTATTTGCCAACAGGTCCTGAAGTATGTCATTCAGCTCAATTATACGATATATCTGGAGAAAAAATGGAATTGTTGTCAGATTTTCCAACAATTGGGGAACCGCATTATGCTGCAGCTATTCCAGCTGAAATGATAAAGAATAAGTCGAAAAAAATCTATAAGCTAGAGGATAATCATCATCCCCATGTAACAAAGAGTGAGAAAGATGTCAAAGTTGTTAGAAACGGGAATGAAGTACATATTTATATGACTTCTATCAGAAGCCATTTTGCACCTGATAATATTGAAGGAGTAAAAGTTGGTGATAAAGTTTATTTTCATGTTACTAATCTTGAACAGGATTATGATGTACCACATGGAATAGCAATGATTGGAGCAAATACATCTGAGTTGTTAATTATGCCCGGACAAACCGAAACATTTATTTGGGAACCAAAAGGAGAAGGCGTTTGGCCATTTTATTGTACTGATTTCTGTTCAGCCTTACATCAGGAAATGCAAGGCTATGTTAGAGTCTCCCCAAGAAATTCTAACATCAAACTAAGTTGGTCATTAGATGACGAGTAATATAAGTGATATGCTTGGTTAGTGCTATCATTTAACAGGAAACGGATATCAATGTAATCTATAAAGATGTCCGTTTCTTTTCTAAAACTAAAAAATTGAAGATGAGAAAATCTCAAATATTAATGATTATAGGATCCTTACTACTGTTTTCATTATTTGTAATGCCAATGTGGCAAATAACATTAGGAGCTCCTCAATACCCTGATCCATTAGGAATGAATATCTGGATTAATAAAATAGTAGATATGAATCCTAATGATTTGAAAAATATAAATTTAATGAATCATTATATTG
>CABXPN010000033.1 GCA_902514225.1 uncultured Bacteroidota bacterium | reverse complement strand
AGCTAAATGATGTTTAATTTCCTTTATTCTATCTTCTAATTTAAGTAATTCCTCCTGTGCTTTATTAAGGTCAAACTTTGTAATTCTCTTAATTTTTATTTCTGTAAGTCTTAAAACATCTTCATCCGTTACATCTCTTAATAAATGTTTGGTAAATGGTTCTAAGCCTTTATGAATAGTAGATACTACTAAATCCCAATCTTCTAATTCTTCTATTTGATGATAAATTCTATTTTCAATAAAAACTCGTTCTAAAGATGCAAAGTGCCATTTTTCTTGTAATTCTTCCAGATTTATTTCTAATTCTTTTTTTAATAAATCTAATGTATTATGTGTTGATTGTTGCAAAATTTCTGAAACACCTATAAATTGAGGTTTATCATCATTAATAACACAAGAAAGTGGAGAAATAGAAAGTTCGCAATCTGTAAAACTATATAAGGCATCAATTGTTTTATCAGGAGAAATACCGGTTGGCAAGCTAATAGCAATCTCTACATTTTCGGAAGTATTATCTTCTACTTTCTTTATTTTTATTTTCCCCTTATCATTTGATTTTAATATAGAGTTAATTAATGAAGTTGTAGTTGTAGAGAAAGGTATTTCAGTTATATGTAAAGTATTTTTATCAATCTGGATTATTTTAGCTCTAACTCTAATTCTACCTCCTCTTTTTCCATCATTATAATCAGAAAAATCTGCCATTCCTCCAGAATAAAAATCAGGAAAAATTCTTGGTTTTACACCTTTAAGAACTTTAATAGAAGCATCAATTAATTCATTAAAATTATGAGGCATTATTTTTGTAGAAAGACCTACAGCAATACCCTCCACCCCATGAGATAACAATAATGGAAACTTTACTGGTAAAGTTACAGGTTCTTTCCCTCTTCCATCATAAGAAGAAATCCATTCTGTAATTTTATTGTTAAATACAACATCTAATGCAAATTTTGTAAGTCGAACTTCTATATATCTTGGAGCTGCAGCTCTGTCACCAGTAGCTGTATTTCCCCAATTTCCTTGCATATCTAACAGAAGATTCTTGTTTCCTATTTGTACCATTGCGTCTCCGATAGAAGCATCTCCATGCGGGTGATACTTCATGGTATGACCAATAACATTTGCTACTTTATGATATCTACCATCATCTAATTGTTTTAACGAATGTAATATTCTTCTTTGTACTGGTTTTAATCCATCTTGCAAATAAGGAACAGATCTTTCCAAAATAACATAAGAAGCATAGTCTAAAAACCAATTTTTATACATTCCTGATACATGAATAACATTCTCATGTTTTTCTGTATTCTTTTCTCCCTCCTCTAAGTTTATTTCGTCTGACATCTGTTTTGCTCCATTATCTAATTAAAAATATTTGACAACTTTTTTCTTGCTTTACTAATTAAAGTTAAATGATTTTTTTCATCTATAATTCTATTTCTTCTTCTACTCGTAAATTTTCTATAATAAATCTTTGTCTGTCTGGAGTGTTTTTTCCCATAAAAAAAGTAAGAATCTCTTGAATCTTATTTTCTTTACCAAGTATTACAGGTTCTAATCTAATATCCTTTCCTATAAAATGTTTAAACTCATTTGGGGAAATCTCACCTAATCCTTTAAATCTAGTAATCTCAGGATTTTTACCTACCTTTTCCATTGCTGTTTGTTTCTCTTCATCAGAATAACAATAATGAGTTTCCTTTTTATTACGAACTCTAAATAATGGAGTTTCCAGAACATAAACATGACCTTCTTTTACTAACTCAGGAAAAAACTGTAAAAAGAAAGTAATTAATAGTAATCTGATATGCATTCCATCAACATCCGCATCTGTTGCGATTACAATTTTATTATATCTGAGTTCATCTATACCTTGTTCTATATTTAATGCAGCTTGCAACAAGTTAAATTCTTCATTCTCATAAACAATTTTCTTTGAAAGACCGAAAGAATTTAAAGGTTTACCTCTTAATGAAAACACAGCCTGAGTTTTAATATCCCTAGTTTTAGTAATAGAACCAGAAGCAGAATCTCCCTCCGTAATAAAGATAGTTGTATCGTATCTTTCTTCCTTTTTCTGATCGTTATAATGAACTCTGCAATCTCTTAATTTCTTATTATGCAGATTTGCCTTTTTAGCTCTTTCTTTAGCAAGTTTCTTAACCCCAGCCATTGCTTTTCTTTCGTGTTCTGCTTGTTTTATTTTCTTTTCAATTATCTCTGCTACATTTGTGTTTCGGTGCAAATAATTATCTAATTCTCTTTTCAGAAAATCATTAATAAAAGCACGAACAGAAATTCCATCAGGTTCCATCTCTGTAGATCCTAGTTTTGTTTTTGTTTGCGACTCAAAAACTGGTTCTATTACCTTAATACTAATTGCAGTATTTACTGCTTGCCTTACATCAGATGGATCAAAATTCTTACCAAAATGTTCTCGAATAGTTTTTACAATTGCCTCACGATATGCAATCTGGTGTGTTCCGCCTTGAACGGTATGTTGTCCATTAACGAAAGAATAATATTGCTCAGAATATTGGTTCTTACAATGCGTAATTGCTACCTCAATATCATCTCCTCTTAAATGAATAATCGGGTATAGCATTTCAGCTTCCGTGTTTTGGTCTAATAAATCAAAAAGTCCGTTTTCTGAATAAAATTTCTCCCCATTATAAATTATTGTAAGTCCTGGATTTAGATAACAATAATTCCACATCATTTTTTCAATATACTCGTTTATAAAACGGTATTTACCAAAAAGTTCTTCATCTGGAATAAAAGTTACTTTGGTTCCTCTTCTGGATGTGTTTTCTTGAATCTCCTCATCATTTGCAACAACTCCCTGCTCAAATTCAGCAAACTTACTTTTTCCATCTCTGATGGAGCGAATACAAAAATAAGATGATAAAGCATTAGCTGCTTTTGTTCCTACTCCATTTAATCCAACAGATTTCTTAAATACTTTGGAGTCGTATTTTGCTCCTGTGTTTATTTTCGACACGCAATCTATCACCTTTCCAAGCGGAATTCCTCTACCAAAATCTCGAACAGAAACTTTATTATTTTTTACAGAAACTTCAATAGTTTTTCCATTACCCATTACAAACTCATCAATGGAATTGTCAATAACTTCTTTCAGTAAAATATACACTCCATCATCTGGTGACGAACCATTACCCATTTTACCAATATACATACCAGGTCTTAGTCGGATGTGCTCTTTCCAATCTAACGACCTAATACTGTCTTCTGTATATTCTTGTTCTGCCATTTAAGTATATTATTATTTATTACCTCTATAAAAAAGTAGATAGCAAATATAACATACTCCTATTTTTATTTGTAAATTTTAACTAGATTTGAAATTGTGTTATCAACAGCTTTTCAACCATGAAAAGAAACTGAATTATACGTTAAAAAGGAAATGCATTACATCTCCATCTTCTACAATATAATCCTTTCCTTGAACTTTCATTTTCCCCGCTTCTTTACATGCAAGTTCTGATTCTAATGTATCAAAATCATTATATGAAATTACTTCTGCACGGATAAATCCATTCTCAAAATCTGTGTGAATAACCCCAGCAGCCTGAGGAGCTTTCATTCCTTTTGTAATAGTCCAAGCTCTAACCTCTTTTACTCCTGCAGTAAAATAAGTTTGTAAATTAAGTAATTTGTAAGTTGACTGAATAAGATGATGTACTCCTGGTTTTTCTAGTCCCATTTCCTCCAGAAACATTTGTTGTTCTTCAAAATCATCTAATTCTGCTATTTCTGATTCAATTGCAGTTGCAATTAATAAGATTTCAGCATCTTCCGTTTTTACTAATTCTCTAACTGCATCTACATGTTTATTACCAGATTTCATAGCGTTTTCATCAACATTACAAACATATAAAATAGGCTTTGCAGTTAATAAATGTAAATCTGAAATAACCTCCAAATCACTTTCTGTAGCATCTAACGACCTTGCAGATTGTCCACTTTCTAAATGAGAGATGTATTTCTCCAAACTTGCTACAATTTTTTGTGCATCTTTATTACCAGATTTTGCAGTTCTGATATTTTTATCTCTTATTTTTATTATTGTTTCTAAATCTTTTATTTGCAATTCAAAATCAATAGTTTCTTTATCTCTTACAGGATCTACACTTCCATCTACATGTACAATATTATCATCCTCAAAACATCTTAAAACATGAATAATAGCATTTGTTTCACGGATGTTTGCCAAAAATTTATTTCCTAAACCTTCACCTTTACTAGCACCCTTTACAAGTCCTGCAATATCTACTATTTCAACTGTAGTTGGCTGCACCTTTTCAGGACTTACCAATTCTGCTAACCTATCCATTCTGTTATCTGGAACGGTAATAATACCTACATTAGGTTCAATAGTACAAAAAGGATAATTTGCCGATTGTGCTTTTGCTTTTGATAAACAATTAAAAAGAGTAGATTTTCCAACATTTGGTAAACCAACTATACCACATTGTAATGCCATAAGTTTTGTTTTTTAGGTCGGCAAATATAAAGAATATTATAACTTATTATCATCTTTAATTTATCAATAAGAATTATCAACAATCCGTTAATAAATTACATGCTACATTCAATAAAGATGAATATTTTTATCTACTTAATAAATTATATTTGCCACACATTTAAAATATATAAAATGACAGATATCCTAAAGTTAGAGAACATAACTACTCAGGTAAGAAGAGATATTGTAAGAATGGTACATACTAATAGTTCCGGACACCCTGGAGGGTCTTTAGGCTGTGCAGAATTTATGGTAGCGCTTTATTTTGAAGTAATGAACCATAACACAGATTTTAAAATGGATGGAATTGGTGAAGATATATTCTATCTATCCAACGGACATATTTCTCCGGTTTGGTACTCAGTACTTGCCAGAAGTGGTTATTTTCCGGTTTCTGAACTAGCTACTTTCCGAAAATTAGATAGCAGATTACAAGGACACCCAGCAACACATGAAGGATTAGAAGGCATACGAATGGCTTCTGGTAGTTTAGGTCAAGGACTTTCTGTTGCTATGGGAACTTGCCAAGCAAAAAAACTGAATAACGACAATTCTATTGTTTATACCTTGCATGGTGATGGAGAACTACAAGAAGGACAAAATTGGGAAGCTATTATGTATGCTGCAGCTAATAATATTGATAATATTATTGCTACGGTTGACTATAACCAAAAACAAATTGACGGAACTTTAGATGATGTACTTTCATTAGGAGATTTAAAAGCTAAATTTGAAGCTTTTGGTTGGATGGTTTTTGAAGAAGAAAGAGGAAACGATATGGAATCTGTGTTAAATGTAATTAATGCAGCAAAATCAGAAACTAAAAAAGGAAAACCTATTGTAATTTTATTATATACTGAAATGGGTAATGGTATAGATTACATGATGGGAACACACAAATGGCATGGTTCTGCACCAAATGATGAGCAATTACAAATTGCTTTAAATCAGAATAAAGAAAGTTTAGGAGATTACTAAAAAAATATAGATATTTATTATGGAAATGAAAGACACAAGATCAGGATTTGGAGCAGGATTAACACATCTTGGTAAAACCAACGAAAATGTAGTTGCACTTTGTGCTGACTTAATAGGATCTCTTAAAATGGGAGATTTTGCAGAAAACCATCCAGACAGATTTTTTCAGGTAGGTATTGCAGAAGCAAATATGATAGGTATGGCTGCAGGACTTACTGTTGGAGGGAAAATTCCTTTTACAGGAACTTTTGCTAACTTTTCTACTGCAAGGGTTTATGACCAAATAAGACAAGCTGTATCCTACTCTGATAAAAATGTGAAAATCTGTGCTTCTCATGCAGGACTTACACTTGGAGAAGATGGTGCAACACACCAAACTTTAGAAGATATTGGTATGATGAAAATGTTACCTGGAATGGTTGTAATAAACCCTTGTGATTATAACCAAACTAAAGCTGCTACTATTGCTATTGCAGATTATGAAGGTCCTGTATATTTAAGATTCGGAAGACCAAAAGTTCCTAACTTTACTCCAGAAAATCAAGACTTTAAAATTGGTGAAGCTTTACATTTAAAAGAAGGAACTGATGTAAGTATTTTTGCTACTGGACACTTAGTTTGGGAAGCTTTGGAAGCTCAGATAGAATTAGAAAAACAAGGGATTTCAGCAGAAGTAATAAACATACACACTATAAAGCCTTTAGACAATAATACAATTTTAGAGTCTGTAAAGAAAACTAAATGTGTTGTTACTGCAGAAGAACACCAAATGAATGGTGGATTAGGTGATAGTATCGCTCAACTATTAAGTAGAGAACTAGCAACACCTATAGAAATGGTTGCCATGAATGATAGTTATGGAGAAAGTGGACCTCCTATGAAACTGATGGAAAAATACGGACTTACATCAAAAGAGATAATATCCTCTGCTAAAAAAGTAATAAATAGAAAATAATGTCTTCTGGAAAAGACATCTTTAAAAAACACCAAGCACAAACCTTTCCTTTTCCTTCTTGTTTGGAAATAGAATCGGCTAAAGGAAGTTATATTTATGATGTAAATGGTAAAGTCTATTTAGATTTTGTAGCAGGAGTTTCTGCCAATACTTTAGGCCACTCCAACTCTATTATTACTGCTGCTGTAAAAGAACAATTAGATAAATACACACATGTAATGGTTTATGGAGAGTACATACAATCTCCACAATATAAATTAGCCGAACTACTTGCCGATAATCTCCCAGAAAGTTTAAGTACAACTTATTTTGTAAATTCAGGAACAGAAGCAATTGAAGGTGCTATGAAACTAGCAAAAAGAGCAACAGGAAGATCAGAGATTATCTCTTGTAAAGATTCTTACCATGGTTCTACCCAAGGGGCACTTTCCATTATGGGAAATGAGGAACATAAAGCAAAATACCGTCCTCTGTTACCCAATTGTAATCAGATAATTTATAATGATGAAAGCTCCCTAAAAAATATAACAAAACAAACTGCAGCAGTTGTTATTGAAGTAATACAAGGTGGAACAGGCTTTGTAACTCCAACAAATAACTTCTTGCAGAAAGTAAGAGAGAAATGTAATGAAACAGGAACACTCCTTATTTTTGATGAAATACAAACTTGTTACGGAAGGTTGGGAACTCTTTTTGGATTTAAAAAGTATGATACAATACCAGATATACTTTGCATTGCAAAAGGAATGGGAGCAGGAATGCCAATTGGAGCATTTATTTCTTCTTGGGAATTGATGAACTTACTAACTTTTGAACCAAAACTAGGACATATAACTACCTTCGGTGGACATCCAGTAAACTGTGCTGCTAGTTTAGCTTGTTTAGAATATTTACTTACTTCCAATTTAATGGAAGATGTAGATAAAAAAGAACAACTTTTCAGAACTCATTTAAAACACCATAAAATAAAAAAGATTAGAGGAAATGGATTAATGTTATCTTTAGAATTTGAAAATGAAGAATTAGCTAAAAAGGTAGTAAAAAAATCTTTAGAAAATGGTTTAATTTTATTCTACTTTTTATTTACTAAAACGGCTATTCGTATTACTCCTCCTCTTACAATTTCAGATGAAGAAATAATAAAAGGTTGTGAAATAATAAAAGTAGTATTAGAGCAAAAAAAAAGGAACTAAATGGTTCCTTTTTTATATTAAATTTAACTATTTAAAGAGTTTTTAGTTAAAGAAATCACTTTTACAATCATAATTATATTCATCTTCTAGCTCTTCTATGTAGTCATTAAAATCATCTTTAGACTCAAAGTTATCACTGCATATTTCTTCAATATAATCACCAAATGTTTCTCCATTTGCGCTAATTTGATAATTATCACCTGATGAATCTTCTTGCGTGCACTCTACACATTTATTGCATGCAGTAAAAGCAAATGCAATAGTTAATATTAGTAATATTTTTTTCATAATTTTTAGTTTTAAATAAATAATCAATTAATACTCTCGACAAATATACAAAGAAATACATCTACTAACACAAAAATAGTAGAAAAATCTTTAGAAAATGGATTACTTTTATTTTACTTCTTATTTACCAAAACTGCAATTCGTATTACTCGACCATTAACTATAACTGAAAAAGAAATAATTGAAGGTTGTGAAATTATTAAAAAACAATTATGACTTATTTACAAAGCAGGTTTTTAGTACAATCTAAGATTTTCCAACTCTACACTCAATATTATTAGGGTCAGAGATAGTTCGGATATTTTTTATTTTATCTCCTCTTTTTAGGGTTTTCGACATCCCTTTCACTTTTAATGGTTTTAGCAACTATAATTGTATCTCCATCATTTAATACGTTTCCTACCGAATCTTTAGTTTCCATTAGTTTTATCATTTAGCATGGGTACAAATGAAAACTCCCCATGAGTAGTTATTTTAGTTTCTGTTTCTGATGTTTTTTCAATAAGGTTCATAACTTGTACATCACCTTCCCCTATAGGAGCGACCATTCTTCCTCCTATCTTTAATTGTTTTATAAGATCTTCAGGAATAGCTGGAGCACCACAAGTCACTATTATTTTGTCAAATGGAGCAAATTGTTCCAACCCTTTATAACCATCTCCATAATAGAAATTACAGTTGTACCCTAATTCTGGTAAAAATTCCTTTGTTTTCTGAAAAAGTTCTTTTTGTCTTTCTATAGTATAAACATTTGCTTCCAATCCTATCAGAACTGCAGCCTGATACCCAGAACCTGTACCTACTTCTAATACTTTCTCATAAGGATTCAACTCCAAAAGCTGAGTCTGAAAAGCTACTGTATATGGTTGAGAAATAGTTTGTCCTGCACCAATAGGAAATGCCTTATCTTTATATGCAAATTGAATAAAAGCATTATCCATAAATAAATGTCTAGGGATTTCATTTATCATGTCTAATACCTTACTATCCTTTATTCCTTTTCCTGAAAGCTCATCTACTAATTGTTTCCTTAATCCTTTATGTCTAAATGTGTCCTTCATTTTATAGTTTTACAGATAATAATTTATATTTTCGCAGAAGTTTTTATTAAAAACAAATAAAGAACAAAAATTCATATATTTTGAAAATTAATCTATATAAAAATACACAACTTTTTGTTAATATAAATCTGATAACATTTTTGTCATTTTTTATGTTTTCATCTTGTGATAAAACAGAGGTTTCTCAAGAGATTCCATCTTATATTAGTATTTCTGAAGTTAAGTTAAATACTACTTCAAATCAAGGATCAAACACGCATAACATTACAGATGTTTGGCTTTATGTAAACGACCAAGCCAGAGGAGTTTATCCTATTCCTGCAAACATACCAATATTGCAAAAAGATAGTACAAATATCAAAATATTCGCTGGAATTAAAGATAATGGAATATCCAACACAAGAGTTAGATATAGTTTTTATAAGATGTATGAAAAAGATGTCGTTTTAGTTCAGGATAGTAGTTTAGATATCCTTCCAGTTTTTAATTACACATCTAATTCGAATATAGATTATGAAAACTTTGAAGGAGTAGGAACAAATATTGATACTACATTAAAATCTGATATTGATTTTGTAGTAAATACCGAAAACGGAAACCATTTTGCAGAAGCCATCTTAGATAATGAAAATCTTATTTTCGAATGTGCTACTGAAGAGTTTGAAAACTTACCTCAAGTTGCATCTCCAGTATATTTAGAATTAGACTATAAAAGCAACCATATTTTTACTATTGGCGCATATGTAAATTATCCTTTCTTAATTGAAAATAGAAGTTTAGTTCATGTGTCTCCTAAAGATGATTGGAACAAAATATATATCAATCTGACATCAACAGTTAGCTCAGCAATTGATAATAATTCAATAAAATTTTATATAAACATGCTCAGAACAGATACAACAGAAGATGCCTGGGTAAAATTTGATAATTTAAAAATAGTATATTAAAAGATGAAAAATATAACAATAATTGGAGCGGGAACAATGGGGAATGGAATAGCACATGCTTTTGCACAAAGCGGATATTTAGTAAATTTAGTTGATATTTCTACAGATGCATTAGATAGAGCAATAGCTACTATTACTAAAAACTTAGATAGAATGGTATCTAAAGAAAAAATATCTGAAGAAGATAAAAATTCAACACTTTTAAACATAACAACAAATACAGATTTAACTTCTGCAGTAAAAGGTTCAGATTTAGTTATTGAAGCTGCAACCGAAAATGTAGATATAAAACTAAAAATATTTAAACAACTAGATGAAATTTGTGATGAGAACACTATTCTTGGTACAAATACATCTTCTATTTCTATAACACAAATTGCTGCAAAAACTAACAGAGCCGACAAAGTAATAGGAATGCATTTTATGAATCCTGTTCCAATCATGAAATTGGTTGAGGTAATAAGAGGGAAGGATACTTCTGATATCACCACTACTACTATTATGGATATGAGTAAAAACCTAGGGAAATCTCCTGTGGAAGTAAATGATGCTCCAGGATTTGTTGCAAACAGAATACTTATGCCAATGATAAATGAAGCTATATTAACTTTAGAGGAGAATGTTTCTGGTGTAGAGGAAATTGATACTGTTATGATATTGGGAATGTCTCATCCAATGGGACCTCTTCATTTAGCCGATTTTATTGGTTTAGATGTTTGTCTTTCGATTTTAGAAGTGATGTATGAAGGATTTGAAAATCCAAAATATGCTCCTAGTAAAACATTAATCAATATGGTTTCTGAAGGGAAACTAGGTATTAAATCAGGAGAAGGGTTTTACGATTATTCTGATGGACCAAGAAATAAGAAAGTATCCTCTCAATTTAAAAAATAATCTTCCTAAACAAATAGAAAAAAGGCAGCCAGATTTTGCACGTTTTTTTTTGTATTATTGTTTTATGAATACACAAAATATAAATCCTAAAGAATTATCTCCATTCAGCTGCAAATACACTCCACAGATTCCAGAACTTCTTCAAAATCTGAATTGTAGTATTGCTATTTCAACATATCAAGCAGGGAAAGTAGTATTTATCTCTGCAAAAGACGAAAACTCCTTAATACAACTACCCAGAAATTTTGAGAAAGCAATGGGAATCGCTGAAGATACCCAACAAGATAAGATTGCTATCGCATGTAAGGATGAAGTTATTGTCTTTCGAAATTCAAATGAATTAGCATACCACTATCCTAAATCACCCAATAAGTATGATGCACTGTATTTGCCCAGAAATACGTTTCATACAGGAGCAATTGATATTCATGATCTGAATTTTGGAAATAAC
>CABXPN010000032.1 GCA_902514225.1 uncultured Bacteroidota bacterium | reverse complement strand
TTAACTTAGGAGAAACAATAAGTATTCCTGGGGAAGACATTTCATTATCTATAAAAAAACTATGGAAACAAGCTTTATTCTCAGATGTATCAATAAGTATTACAAAAATTGAAGATGGAAAAATCTTCCTAGACATTTACCTGAAAGAACATCCTAAGTTATCCAAATTTAATTTTAAAGGAGATATTAAAAAACACGATATCACAGAATTAAAAGAACAGTTAACGTTAATGAGAGGGAAAACCCTTACAAACAACTTAATTAATAACTCTATTTATAAAATTGAACTTTATTTTAAAGATAAAGGGTACAATAATGTATCAGTAAATTATTCTACTGAAGAAGACAAACAAACCGTAAATGCCTCATCTCTAACCTTTACAATTAAAAAAGGAAAAAGAGTAAAAATAAAAGAAATTATTATTCATGGTAGAGAGTTAAGGAAGAATGAAAAGAAAACTTTTTACAATAAAGCAGATATGACATACGCTATATCTGATTATACCTTAAGTAAGAAGATGAAGGAAACTAAACCAAAAAAATGGTGGAGGTTCTTTAAAGTTTCAAAGTTTAATGAAGATAATTTACAATCTGACTTAGATGCGATTATTGCAAAATATAACGAAAAAGGATTTAGAGATGCCAGAATTCTTAAAGATTCCTCATATCTAAATTTGGATAACGAACTGACTATTGAAGTATGGATACATGAAGGTGAACCATATACTTTCAGGAATATTACATTTGTAGGAAACACAATTTACACAAATGAAGAATTAAACAGGATATTATCTATTAAAAAGGGAGATATTTTTGATAAATCTGTTTTAGATAGCCGAATTTATGGTTCTGCAACAGGAATCGATTTAAGTTCCTTATATTTAGATGATGGGTATTTATTTTTTAATGCAGATCCGATTGAAACAGCAACTGAAAATAATGAAATTGATTTAGAAATTAGAATTAGAGAAGGACAACAAGCTAGGATAAATAAGATAACAGTAAACGGGAACACTAAAACTAACGACCATGTTATTATGCGTGAAATCCGAACAAAACCTGGAGATTTATTTAAGCGTTCTGATATCATCCGTACACAAAGAGAACTTGCTGCTTTAGATTACTTTAATCCTGAAACTTTAGGAAATATTGATATAGACCCAGATCCAGTCAGAAACACTGTGAATATTACATATAATGTGGAGGAAAAATCTTCTGACATGATTAATTTGCAAGGAGGTTGGGGAGCAGGAAGAGTAATTGGAACATTAAGTCTTCAATTCAAAAACTTCTCTACTAGAAATGTTTTTAAACCAAAACAGTGGGGAGGTATACTTCCTTCAGGGGATGGGCAACAATTAATGCTTGCTGCATCTTCAAATGGTATCTATTATCAAAACTACAGATTATCATTTATGGAACCTTGGCTTGGAGGTAAAAAACCAACTTCTTTAAGTGTTTCTCTTTATAAAAATTTATTTTCTAACGGACAGGAAGGTGACGAGAAAGAAAGCACACAAATTACAGGAGTTACAATTGGATTAGGAAAGAGATTACAATCTCCTGATGACTTTTTTACTTTTAATTCTGCTCTTGGGTTTCAGCAATATAAATTAGAAAACTCTCAATCATTCTTTAGTTTTAAGGATGGAACTTCAAATGATTTTAATCTGAGTGCAACTATCGGAAGAAATTCTGTTGACCAACCAACTTTTCCTAGAAGAGGGTCTTATTTTAGTCTGAATGCAAAATTCACTCCTCCATACTCTTTATTTACCGGTGTTCCTAAAATAGAGGAGATTGTTTGTGACGAATGTACCCAAGCAGAAAAAGAGGTATTACTTGAACAAAAATTGTATAAATATATGGAGTACTACAAATGGAGTTTCAAATCAAAATGGTATTCTGCATTTACAGACAAACTTGTTTTAGCTACAAGAATGGAAATGGGTTATTTAGGCATGTACGACAAAAGTGTTGGATCCGCTCCATTTGGAAGGTTCTATTTAGGTGGAGATGGAATGAGCGGAATGGGATATCAATTTGACGGTAGAGAATTAATCTCATTAAGAGGATATTCTAATAATTCTGTTTCACCACAAACTGGAGGTACAATTTACAACAGATATACTGCAGAACTTAGGTACGCTATTAGTTTAAATCCAGCTTCTACAGTTTACGCTTTAGGATTCCTTGAAGCAGGGAACGCTTGGGATAATTTTGATTATTTCAATCCTTTTTCTGTAAAAAGATCTGCAGGTGTTGGAGTAAGAATTACAATACCAATGATGGGATTAATGGGATTAGACTATGGATGGGGATTAGATGAAATTCCTGGAAATCCAGATGCAAATATTGGTCAGTTTCATTTTTCTATAGGACAAAACTTTTAAAAATTAATAATATGAAAACAATAAAAAATTTAATCTTATTTGCAGTTATTGCTTTATCTTCATTTAGCGTTTCAGCACAAAAATTCGCATATGTTGATACAGATTATATACTAACAAAAATACCTGACTTTGTACAAGCAGAAGAAAAGATAAATGAATTTTCTGCAGCATGGCAAACAGAAATTGAAAATGCGTATGCAGATGTTGAACAAATGTACAGAACTTATCAATCTGAACAAGTACTACTTACTGCAGAAATGAAAGCAAAAAGAGAGGAAGCTATTATTGATAAAGAAAAATCTGTACAAGCTTTGCAAAAAAAATATTTCGGACCTGAAGGAGAACTTTACAAGAAAAGACAGGACTTAATAAAACCTATACAAGATAGAATTTTTGATGCAGTTCAACAATTAGCTGCTATTAACAAATATTCTATTATTTTTGACGCTTCAAGTGACTTGATTATGCTATACTCAAATCCTGATTTAGACAAAAGTGATAAGGTTTTAGAATTAATGGGTTACTAAAAAATAATAAATTAAAAACAAATATAACATGAAAAAATTAGCACTATTAGCCGTTTTCGGACTTTTAACTTTCGGAACTTTTGCTCAGAAACTAGGACATATTAATTCTCAGGAATTACTTTCCTTAATGCCAGAAAGAACGAAAGCAGAAACTGCCTTACAAGATTATGCAAAAGGATTAGAAAGTCAGTTAATTTCAATGCAAACTGAATATCAATCTATGATTGAAGATTATCAAAATAATGAAGCAAATTATGATGATTTAACAAAGCAAGATAAAATAGCTGAAATTCAAGGATTAGAACAAAGAATAACTACTTTCCAACAATCTGCACAAACTTCTTTACAAAAAAAAGAACAAGAATTACTACAACCTATTTTAGAAAAAGCTCAGAAAGCTATTGATGAGGTAGCAGAAAAAGGTAAATATACTTATATATTAGATTCAAGTTCAGGAGTTTTACTTTATCAAAAAGATAGCGAAAACATCTTAGATAAAGTTAAGAAAGAATTAGGTCTTTAATACTAAATAAACTTATTCCAAAAAAAGCATCTTTTAAAAGGTGCTTTTTTTATATCTTTAACTAATGAAAAATTCTCCTATTGGTATTTTTGATTCAGGAATTGGAGGGCTTACTATAGCTCACTCTATAAAAGAATTATTGCCTAACGAATCTATCATATATTTTGGAGATACAAAGCATTTACCTTACGGAGAAAAATCAGCAAAAGCAATACAAGAATTTGTCAAAAACATAAGTGATTTCCTAAAAAATAAGAATTGTAAAGCTATTGTAATTGCATGTAATTCTGCTTCTTCTGTTGCTTTTGATGTTGTAAAGGAAAACACGAATAATATTGAAGTTTTTAATGTAATTGATCCGGTTGTAGATTATGTAAATGAAAATTGTAACAATTGCAATATCGGAGTTATAGGAACAAAAGCAACAATTAGTTCTGACATTTATTCTGAAAAGATATTACAAAAAAATAAAAATCAGAAAGTCAATTCATTAGCAACTCCACTTTTAGCACCTATGATAGAAGAAGGTTTTATTAATGAAGAAATTAGTAAAACAATTATTCAGAATTATTTAAACAACCCAGCCCTAAAAGATATAAATAGTCTGATTTTAGCTTGCACACACTATCCACTTATTCAAAAAGAAATAGAAGAGTTTTATAATAATGAGATTAATGTAATTGACTCAGCTAATATTGTTGCAAAACACATTAAAACTAAATTAAATAATCTTAATTTACTAAGTGACACAGATAATTCAGAAAATCAATTCTTTGTTTCTAATTACACTAAATCATTTGAAAAAAGCGCAAAATTCTTCTTCCAAGAAGAAATTAAACTAACTGAGATTACTCTTCATCAGTAAACCAAGAAGAATACATTACATAATTATCTGCAATACCTTTTATTAATATTTTTGTTTGCTGTTCATCTAATTCTTTCACTTTTTTAGCAGGAACTCCAGCATAAATACTACCTGACTCTACATGAGTACCTTCTAAAACAATTGATCCTGCTGCAATAATAGAATTACTCTCAATAATACAATTGTCCATCACAATCGATCCCATTCCAATTAATACATTGTCTTTTATTTTACATCCATGAACTATAGCGTTATGTCCAATTGAAATATTATTCCCTATTTCGGTAGCAGCTTTTTTATAAGTACAATGAACAATTGCACCATCTTGTATATTTACTTTATTTCCTATTCGGATATAGTTAACATCACCTCTAACAACTGCATTAAACCAAACGCTACAATTATCCCCCATAACAACATCTCCAACTATTGTTGCATTTTCTGATAAATAGATTTCTTTCCCAAATTTTGGCAAAATGCCTTTTACTTTTTTTATTAGTGCCATAATATTATATGTTAGTACTTTTGCAAATGTAAAAATAAAGATTATGAATTATAGCATATATGCCGAAAGCACTCCAAATCCGGAGGTAATGAAATTCGTTGCAAACAGAATGCTTGCAGATAAAAACTTAGAAATTTTAAACTCTACAGATGCAAGAAATATTCCTTTAGCAAACGAACTTTTTAAATTGCCTTTTATTAAGAGTGTATTTATTAGCACAAATTTTGTGTCAGTAACAAAAATAGAAAATGTAGAATGGGAAAATATTGCTATGCAATTAAGAATTTACATTTCTAATTTTCTAAATTCTATTGACGTTATGAATCATACAGAAAATATTTCTGCAAATATTGAAGTAGATGAAAAGAAAGTTACAAATGATCAAAGAGAATTCATTGGAGATGAAAGAGAAATTTCCGAAATTTTAGATGAATATATTCGGCCTGCAGTAGAGTCTGATGGAGGAGCAATTACACTTCACTCTTATAAGGATGGAATAGTTACTGTTTCTTTAAGTGGGGCTTGTAGTGGTTGTCCTTCTTCAACTATTACATTAAAACAAGGTATAGAATCTTTGTTAAAACAAAAACTAGGAGACAAAATTAAAGAAGTTATTTCTAAAGATAACTAATAAAAAAAGGTCAGATGAAAATCTGACCTTTTTTTATTATAATTCAATTTTAAATATATTAAGCGTGAAGTTTATCTTTCTTTGCTAATAATTCTTCTTCTGATTCTACATGATCTTCATCATCAATACAACAATCTACCGGACAAACAGCAGCGCAAGCTGGTTCGTCATTAAATCCTTTACATTCAGTACATTTATCTGTTGCTATATAAAAGAACTCATCTGAATAACCTCCATCTTCTCTTTCTTCATCATCCTCCATTGTTGTTCCGTCAGAAAACTTCCAAGGTTCTTCTGGTGCATAAATTGCAGTATTAGGACATTCTGGTTCACACGCTTCACAATTGATACAATCGTCAGTAATTATAATTGCCATTTTTTTCTTTTTTAGTTGTTTTAATTAAAATACAAAACTAAATATTTTTCCTTTATAAAAACATATAATCGGAAATTTATATCAATTCTAAATAAGGATTAACAAAACTTTATAAACAATCTTAAAATTAGATAAAAAAAATGAAAAAAAAGTATGTCAGATAGAATAGCATATGTATTTTTGCTGACAATTATTCAAAAAAAGATAATTCTATAAATGAGCACACAAGAAGCAATTAAACTTGAAAAAGTAGTTGTCAAGTTTGCAGGAGATTCCGGAGACGGAATGCAATTAACCGGAACTCAGTTTACTGACACTTCCGCACTTTTAGGTAATGATTTAGCCACTTTCCCAGATTATCCAGCAGAAATTAGAGCTCCTATAGGTACAGTAGCAGGGGTTTCAGGTTTTCAAGTACATATTGGACAAATTGAGATTAACACACCAGGAGACGTTGCTGATGTTTTAGTTGCTATGAATCCCGCTGCACTTAAAGCAAATAAAAGGTGGATAAAAGATGGAGGGACAATTATTGTAAATAGTGATTCTTTCACAAAAAGGGATTTACAAAAAGCAGAATATGAAGATAGTCCTTTAGAGGATGGAACTTTTGAGGCTTATAATGTTGTGCAAGCTCCTATCACTTCTCTTACCAGAGAAGCTTTAAAAGATTCTGGTCTTGACGGGAAAAGTATTGGAAGATCAAAAAATATGTTTGCTCTTGGTATGGTTTATTGGATGTTCAACAGACCAATGGAACAAACGGAGAAATTCTTAAAAGCAAAATTTGCGAAAAAACCTTTAGTTGTTGAATCTAACATTAAAGTGATGCATGCAGGATATAATTTTGCAGATACTATTGAAGCTCTTTCTTCATCATACACTGTTGCAAAAGCAGATATTGAGCCAGGAACTTATAAAAATGTAATGGGAAATCAAGCAACCGCTTGGGGTTTTATTGCAGCAGCTGAAAAAGCAGGTAAAGAACTATTTTTAGGATCTTATCCTATTACTCCTGCAACTGATATTTTACACGAGCTTGCGAAACACAAAAATTTAGGAGTTAAAACTTTTCAAGCTGAAGATGAGATTGCGGGAATCTGCTCAGCAATTGGAGCAAGTTTTGCCGGTAGTTTAGCAATTACTACAACTTCAGGACCTGGTTTAGCACTTAAAGGTGAAGCTTTAGGTCTTGCTATGATATCAGAATTACCTCTTGTTGTTGTTGATGTACAAAGAGGTGGCCCTTCAACCGGATTACCAACAAAAACTGAACAATCAGATTTACTACAAGCAATTTACGGTAGAAACGGTGAAAGCCCTGTAATTGTAGTTGCAGCTTCTACACCATCAAATTGTTTTGAATGGGCTTATGAATCTTCTAGATTGGCGCTTGAACATAATACTCCGGTTGTTTTATTAACAGATGGATATTTAGGAAATGGTGCTGGACCATGGAAAATAAAATCAGTGAAAGATATGCAAGATATCACTCCTCTTGTAGCTAAAGAAGGAGAGGATTGGCAACCATACGCAAGAGACACAGAAAAACTTGCAAGAAAACACTCTATCCCAGGTACTCCAGGATTAGAACACAGATTAGGTGGTTTAGAAAAAGATGCTTTAACAGGGAATGTTTCTTACGACCCTGATAACCATGAATTAATGTGTAAAGTAAGACAAGAAAAGGTTGAAAGAGTTGCAAACTTCATCCCTAATCAAGAAATATTTGGAGATGATAAGGGAGATGTATTAGTTGTTGGATGGGGAGGGACATATGGTTCTCTTTACACAGCAGTTAAAGAATTAAGACAAGACAATAAAGACATAACCCTTGCTCATTTCAATTACATTAATCCTTTACCAAAAAACACTGCAGAGATTTTTGCTAACTATAAAACTATTGTAGTTTGTGAAATTAATAATGGTCAGTTTGTAAATGTATTAAGAATGAATTTCCCAGAATTTAGGTTTGAACAATTTAATCATATTCAAGGATTACCATTCCAAACTGCAGAATTAAAAGAACACTTTAACACTTTATTATCATAAATTATGGCATTAGAAATTAAAACACTTACAAATAAAGATTTTGTTTCGGACCAAGAAGTAAAGTGGTGTCCTGGTTGTGGAGATTATGCAATTTTAAGATCTATGCAAAAAGCATTACCTCAACTTGAAACTAATAAAGAAGATTATGTTTTTATAGCGGGTATCGGATGCTCTTCTCGTTTCCCATATTATATGAATACTTACGGGTTTCATACAATTCACGGTAGAGCTCCTGCGATTGCAACAGGAGTAAAATTAGCAAATCCTAAATTAAAAGTTTGGGAAATGACTGGTGATGGTGATGCATTAGCAATTGGTGGGAATCACTTTATTCATGCTATCAGAAGAAACATTGACCTTAATATTGTATTGTTCAACAATGAAATTTATGGACTTACAAAAGGTCAATTCTCTCCAACTTCACCTACAGGAATTAAAACAAAATCTAATCCTCACGGTACAACTGACAGCCCTTTTATCCCAGCAAAATTAGCCTTAGGATCTGGTTCAACTTTTATTGCAAGAGTTCCTGACACTAACCCAAAAGCTATGCAAGCAGTATTTTTAGCAGCTGAAAACCACAAGGGGACTTCATTAGTTGAAATTCTTCAAAACTGTGTTATTTTTAATGATAAATGCCATAGTGATGTTACTGGGAAAGATGTTAAACAAGATATGCAGCTTTGGTTAGAAGATGGAAATCCAATGATTTTTGGGTCAGAAATGAATAAAGGGATTGTGCTAAACGGACTAAAATTAGAAGTCGTAACAATTGGTGAAAACGGAATGACTGAAGATGATATTTTAGTACATAATGATAAAGAAGAAGATATTACTTTACATATGATGTTAGCTACTATGAGGACTCCTGAATTCCCTGTTGCAATGGGAGTTATAAGAGCTACTAAGGAATTAACATATGATGATGGAATGGTAGATCAACTAGAAGAGAACATTAAAAACACTAAGTTCGAAACTTCTGATGATTTATTCAATAGTGGTGATACTTGGGAGGTTTAATAATATATATTTGCTAAAAACTAACAAATGAATTCTGAAGGACTAATTTTATTTTTCTTGGCGGGTATCGTAATGGTAGGAATGGGAATGATTTTGTCATCATTACTATCTCCTAAAAAACAAAATGATGTAAAAGAAGAAGCTTTTGAATGTGGTATACCAACAGAAGGACCTTCATGGTTACAGTTTAAAGTTGGTTATTACTTATTTGCAATTCTATTCTTAATTTTTGATGTAGAAACAGTGTTCATTTTCCCATGGGCAACAGTAATGAAAGAAATGGGAATGGTCGCTTTTATTGAAATTCTAATATTCTTTTTAATATTAGGTTTAGGTTTAATTTATGCTTGGAAAAAAGACGCCTTAAAATGGGAATAGATAACTCAAACACTCCTACTCCATCAGAAAAACCAACTGTTCCTTCTGATTTTCCTGGTGAGGTATTACCTGCAGGAAATGGAGCGAATATAGTTGTTACTTCAATTGATAGTATTGTAAACTGGTCAAGAGCAAATTCACTTTGGCCTTTAGTTTTCGGAACATCATGTTGTGCTATTGAAATGATGGCTACCGGAAGTTCAAAACACGATTGGGCAAGATTTGGCGTTGAAGTTGCTAGAGCAACACCTAGGCAAGCTGATTTAATTGTAATTGCAGGAACAATCACCAATAAAATGGCTCCTGTACTAAAAAGATTATACGACCAAATGGCAGAACCAAAGTATGTAATTGCTATGGGAGCTTGTGCTATTTCAGGAGGTCCGTTTTTCTATAATTCATATTCGGTTGTAAAAGGTGCTGATCATATTATTCCTGTAGATGTTTATGTTCCTGGATGTCCTCCAAGACCAGAATCATTATTGCATGGGATTATGGAATTGCAAAAGAAAATTAAGACTGAATCCATCTCTAGCCCAAGAGATGCAATGAAAGATTTTATTTAATGGAACGCACAGAATTACAAAATAAAATCAATTCGTTTGGAATAGAAATTACTATTCCTGAATCAGAAATCCCTACTCAATACTTAACAATTGAAGTAAGTGCTAAAAACACTCACAAACTTATTTCAGAACTTAAAAATAATACTGACACTTCTTTCGATTATTTATTTTGCCAAACAGGAGTTGATTTTCCTGAACATATGGAAGTTTTATATCACCTCAGATCAATAACTCATAAACATGAAATAGTAATAAAAGCAAAAATTGAAGATAGAGAAAACCCCCTAATCGATTCTGTTTATGACTTATACAAAACAGCTGATTATCATGAAAGAGAAATCTATGATTTATTTGGTGTAAAGTTTACTAACCACCCTGATTTAAGAAGAATATTACTGGATGATGATTGGGAAGGATATCCTTTAAGAAAGGATTATATTGATGAAATTAATATTGTAGAATTGTAATGAGCGTAAAAGAACTACATAAAGATACAGAGTCGCAAGAATATTTTGTGAACATGGGACCTCAACACCCATCTACACATGGGGTTTTGCGTTTGTTACTTACTTTAGATGGAGAAACAGTTACGAAAGTTGAGCCTCATTTAGGATACATTCATAGGTCTATTGAAAAGATGTGTGAAAAAGATTCCTACCAACAAATTGTTCACCTAACTGATAGGATGGATTATCTTTCTTGTCATATGAATAATGAGGCTGTTTGTTTGGCAGTTGAAAAAGGATTAGAGTTAGAAGTTTCTGATAGAGTAAAAGTTATCAGAACAATCATGTCTGAACTTACCCGACTATCATCACATCAGCTTTGGTGGGGAGTTATGGGTATGGACTTAGGAGCAATTACATCTTTCCTTTACGGTTTTCGTGACAGGGAAATGATTACAGATATTTTTGAAGAGACATGTGGTGCAAGATTAACTATGAACTATAATATCCCTGGTGGGGTAATGTTCGATATCCCTGCAAATTTCCAAACTAAAGTAAAGGAATTTATCACTCATTTCAGAAAAAAACTTCCTGAATACGATCAGTTAATGACGAATAATATAATCTTTAGGAACAGAACTGAAGGAATTGGTATTCTAACAAAAAAAGATGCGATATCTTACGGAGTAACAGGGCCGAGTGGTAGAGCTTCTGGATGGAGTAATGATATTAGAAAGTCTCATCCGTACTCAGCATATGATAGGGTTGATTTTAAAGAAATTATTTATACTGAAGGAGATTCATTTGCAAGATATAAAGCAAGAATTGAAGAGATGTGGGAAAGTATGAATATTATTGAGCAGTTAATTGATGACATCCCTGAAGGAAATTATCAAGAGAAAACTCGAGCAGTTATTAAATTACCGAAAATGGAAATTTATCAGTCGGTTGAAACTGCAAGAGGTGAATTGGGTGTTTATGTTAATAGTGATGGTAAGAAAAATCCGTACAGAGTAAAATTTCGTTCTCCTGGTTTTTCAAACTTAAATGCACTAAATACTATGACCAAAGGAGGTAAGATTGCTGATTTGGTTACTATAATGTCAACAATTGATTTAGTAATTCCAGATATAGATAGATAATGAAATTTGATATTTACGACTTTTCTGTATTAACGGCATCCATT
>CABXPN010000031.1 GCA_902514225.1 uncultured Bacteroidota bacterium | reverse complement strand
TCTGGCTATTCATATGAGTATACATCAAAGTAGAAATTGTCATCAGTAAAGTGAATAAACTAATATGATCTCCATACATTGGAATATTGAAACCTAAATCATAAATAGAATCGAAAGCAGATAGATCATCAGCCCACAGAAATGCATTTTGTCTTAATTCCATTGAAGCCGGAAAAAACCTAAACATTGCAATCAGTATTGGGAATTGTACAAGCATTGGTAAACATCCTCCCATAGGATTTACTCCAGCTTTTCGGTAAAGACCCATTGTTTCTTGTTGAGCCTTCATAGGATCTTTTGCTTTATGTTTTTCGTTTATCTTATCAATTTCAGGTTTTAGCACCTTCATTTTTGCTTGAGATAAATAGGATTTATATGTAAGTGGAGAAAGTGAAATTTTAATAATTAAAGTTAGAAGAAGAATGATTAAACCAAAATTTGTTATTCCAGCAGAATTCTTTAAAAAATCAAAAAGGTTTATTACAACAACTCTATTTACCCATCCGAAAATCCCCCATCCAAGTGGTATTACTTCTTCAAATCCTTTATCGTAACTCTTTAAATTATTGTAATTGTTCGGTCCTAAATAAATCGAATAATTATTTTCTCCTTCAGATAATGAAGTTCTTAAGGATAAAGTTTTGACATACTCACTTTCTTCCTCCTCAACATCTACAAGAAATTCTGTTCCTCTATTAAAGTTATTGTTTTTAGCTTCAATAATTGTAGTGAAGAACTGTTGTTTAAAAGCAATCCAACTTAATTCTGTATTGTATTCATTTATTTCAAATCCATCATTATCCCATGTGTAATCAACTTCTTTAGAGTATTCTTCTTGATAATAAAAACCAGTATATTGTTCTTGGTTATTCTTAGATTTTTCTGTGTGAGGAGTAGCGATGGTCCAAACTAATTCAGGATTAGTAATTCCTTCTGTGTTTATTGTAAAATCAACAAAATTACTTGCTTCATTTAAGGTGTAAATGTATTCAATAAAATTATCTGAGTCAAAATCTTTCCTGAATGTAATTGAATTATTACTCTCCATAACAGTAAAAAACACATCAGAAGAAATGTTTCTGTCAGCAGTTATTTCAAATTTTGAATCTTTATTGTTAAAAATTTCAATATCCTGACTTTGGTATGTGTTATCATCTAAATTTTTCTTGTACTCATCATAAGAATAAAAACCCTTAATAATTGCAGATTTTATTTCCCCTCCTTGATTTGTTAAAGTAAGTTTTACTTTATCATTTTCTAAAATATATTCTGTTTCAGTAATTATCTCAGTAGAATCAATTATTGTTTCTTTCTGATGCTCTATTGAAATAGCGCTTTCTTCTGAGTTTTCTTTTTGGATAGTTTTCTCAGAATTAGAATTTTCATTGTTTATCTGCTCTTCTGTATTGTTAAATACAAAAACATTAAAGATGATTAAAATAGCTGCCATCAACAGAAGGCCTGTTAATGAACTTTTGTCATTTTGTTTATTAAGCATATTTATTATTTTTTATTTGAGATACATGCATTTACAAATCCGACAAATAAAGGATGTGGTTTTGAAACTGTGCTTTTATATTCTGGATGAAATTGGACTCCAACAAACCATGGATGATTTGGAATTTCAACAATTTCTACTAAGTTGTTTTCATTGTTTCTTCCCGCAGGAATCATGCCTGCTTTTTCAAAAGATGAAAGATATCTATTATTGAATTCGAATCTGTGTCTGTGTCTTTCATTTATATCTTTCTTCTGATATGAGTTGTAAGAATTGCTGTCTTTTTCTAATTCACAAGAATACGAACCAAGTCTCATTGTCCCTCCCTTTTTTGTGACTTCTTGTTGAGAATCCATTAAGTCGATAACAGGGTGTTTGGTGTTGGAGTTCATTTCAGTTGAGTTAGCATCTTTATATCCTAAAACATTTCTTGCAAATTCAATTACACAAGTCTGCATTCCTAAACAAATTCCAAAAAACGGAATATTATTCTCTCTAACAAATTGAATTGTGTCAATCTTTCCTTCTATTCCTCTATCTCCAAAACCAGGAGCAACTAATACTCCATCTACATCAGAAATTAACTCTTTAATATTTGATGAATTAATTTCTTCTGCATGAATCCATTTTGTGTTTATTTTACACTCATGATTTGTTCCTGCATGTAGTAATGCTTCCGAAATTGACTTGTATGAATCTTTTAATTCTATATACTTACCTACAAGTGCAATTGTAATTTCTTTTTTAGGGTTTTGCAATTTATCTAGAAATGAATTCCACCTTTTAAGTTCAATTTCTGTGTTATCTTCTAATCCTAGTTTCTTTAAAACTTCTCTATCTAGTCCTTCTTTCTGCATAAGTAAAGGGACTTCATAAATGCTTTTTGCATCAATTGATTCAATTACAGATTTCTTATCTACATTACAAAATCTAGCAATTTTTTTTCTGATATCAGAATTTAAATGATGCTCGGTTCTACAAACTAATATGTCAGGTTGTATTCCTGATTCTAATAACATTTTTACAGAATGCTGTGTTGGTTTTGTTTTTAACTCTCCGGCAGCTGCAAGGTAAGGTACTAATGTGAGATGTATGAAAGTTGCATCTCCTTCCAAACTCCATTTTAGCTGACGAACAGCCTCAATATATGGTAAGGATTCAATATCACCAACAGTACCTCCGATTTCTGTAATTACAAAATCAAATTGTTCTGTCTCTCCTAATAATTTTATTCTTCTTTTTATCTCATCAGTAATATGAGGAATTATCTGAACGGTTTTCCCTAAATAATCACCATTTCTTTCCTTATTTATTACGGTCTGATAAATCCTGCCGGTAGTTACATTATTTGCTTGTGAGGTTCTGTTATTTAGGAATCTCTCATAATGACCTAGGTCTAAATCTGTTTCCGCTCCATCATCTGTTACAAAACATTCTCCATGTTCGTACGGATTCATTGTTCCTGGGTCAATATTTATGTAGGGATCTAATTTCTGAATAGTAACGGAATAACCTCTGGCAGTCAGAAGCTTTCCTAAAGAAGCGGCTATAATTCCTTTTCCTAGAGAAGATGTTACTCCACCCGTAACAAATATGTATTTTACTGGAGATTTGATCAATGTTTTATTTTTTGATTACGGGATGCAAAGTTATGAAAAATCTTATTTCTGAATGAAATATAGTTAATAAAGAAATAAATTATTTATTTTAATCAGATTAGAAAGTTAAACTGATACCTGCACTAGGTAGTATTGGTAGCTGATTTACCCTTTCGTGTTCAATCCTGTTAAAATAAAAGATATTTTCTCGGTTATAAGCATTAGTAACAGAGGAAGTAATCTCAAGTGTTGAGTTTTTATTAATCTCTATTGATTTTGTAAGAGAAATATCTAACCTGTGGTAATAAGGTAATCTACCTTGATTTAATTCTGCATATACAATTTCTAATTCCCCGTTTTCGCTTGTGTAATCTGTATTTATACCATCCGAAAAGGGAATGTTTTCGTAAAACCCTTGTGTTTGTGTAAAAGGAAATCCAGATCCTAAATTCCAACGAGCATCCGCTTTCCAACTATTGTTTTTTCCGAAAGTATAACTACTTACAAGATTTACATTGTGTCTCCTATCAAAGTGAGGAAAGTAATTATTTCCGTCTTCAAACCTTTCAATGATTCCTAGAGAATAAACTGTCCAGATGTAAAGGTTCTTATTTTTGTATTTTAATAAAAAATCAACCCCTTTAGCAAGTCCTCTTTCTACAACATATTCATTGTCACTATCATCACTCCAAGATCTGTTTATATTAGTAAGTTGAGTAAAATCTTTAATATATCCTTCTAACTGAATGTCAAGTTTTAAATTTACATCATATTCTCCACCAATTATTAAGTGTCTTGCTTTTTGGATTTTATCCTTATATTCTTCTCCATTTTCATCAGTAGGAAGAGTTGCAGGACTTGATATAAATCCATAAAATAAATTCACAACATCTCTGTCAGAAACTGTACTCATTATGTTTTGAGAATATAGTCCGGTAGCTAGTTTTAACCTTAAAACATCTGAAGCTAAATATTTAATTCCTAATCTTGGTTCGGGAGAAGTTCCAAGAGTATATTGTTGTATTCTGAATCCAGGTTCGAAAATAAATTTATCTGCATTATATTGATAATTTACATAAGCAGAAAACTCAGAGTTATTTTCATTAAGTTCAATTTTTGCATTTGCTGAATTATAGGTTTTATATTTTGTTTCAAAACCATAAACATCAAACCCATATTTTATTTTTCCTTTAGGTTGAAATGACGTGAAATCAAATCCCATACTTCCACCAGAAATAGAGCTTTCTCTTAAAGGTGATGATGCTTCATCAAGTGTAATATGATATGATGAATAGGCAAAATTCCCTTCAATAAGCACAGGAGTGTTTCCTGGAATTAAGATAAAATCAGACCCCATTCCGTTTGAGTTCCATTTAAGATCAGAAATACCTTGGTAGTTGACTTGATCCTGAAAATTAAATCCGAAAATATTTGCTTTACTACCGTTATTTGAATTAAAGGTAAGTTTACCAAATAAATCAGTATAGGAGTAGGGCATGTCTAAGTTATAAATTATATCAGAAGTTTTATCAAGATAAGAAGTTTTTCCTGAAAACAGAAAAGTTGCCCCTCCTCCTTTTTTTAGAGGTCCTTCTGCTAAAATCTTGCTTCCAAAAGTATTTGATGACATTTTACCCTGAACTCTCTTTTTGTTTCCATCTTTTATTTTAATATCCATAATAGATGAAATTCTACCTCCGTATTCTGCTGAAAACCCTCCAGTATAAACATCTGTGGTTTTAATAATATCTGCATCAAAAACAGAAAACAAACCTATTGAATGAAAAGGACTGTAAATCGTCATTCCGTCCATTAAAACTTTGTTTTGTACGGGAGAACCACCTCTGATATAAAGTTGCCCACCTTGATCTCCGGTAAAAATAACTCCTGGTACAATTTGCATGTACTGCGCTAAATCTGCTTCCCCTCCAATTGTAGGGACTAATTTTAAATCTTCATTTGTAATTTTAATTGATGCCGCTTTTACATCTGTTTTCATCTCTTGCCTTTCCGCAGAGATTTCTATTTCATTCAGATTTACTGTTGATGGTTTTAACTCTAACTTTAAAGTTAGGATTTGGCCTTGTTTTAAACTTACATTTTTTGTAAGTTTCTCATATCCAACAAAAGTAACAACAATTGTATGGTTTCCTACAGGTACTTTTGATAAAGTATACATTCCGTTAAGATCCGTTTGAGAACCATGGGAAGTTCCTTCAATACTAACATTACAAAACATTATAGGTTCTGATGTGTTTTTATCAGTAATAAAACCCCTAATTGTGCTTTTTTGAGCAAATATGCTAAAAGCAAAAAGAAATGAAAATATGATTAGAAGTATTTTTTTATTCATAAAAATAAAATGTTCGCAAATATAACAATTTGATTGTTTTACTAGAGGATTAATGTAAAATCTTAAAAGTTAGTTCTTTTAAAAGTTCATCAGTAGGAGTTGATGGGTTATTTAACCCTTTACTTTTAAGGTCAGATTCTTTTAGATAGGTAAATATTTTAAAAAGTTTACTCATGGAATAATTTCTGGATGCAGTCTGATAAGCAGAAATAAAAAATGGATTTACTCCAAGTGCAGAAGCTGCATTATTCTTGCTTTTATCTTTTAAATTTTGATAAATCATGACCTTCTGAAAATAGGAAAACAAAGAAGAAATAGTTAGTACAAATGGATGGTTCTTTGGATTTTCGGAGAAATGTTTGATGATTCTGTTAGATTTTAAAACATCCTTTACTCCTAAAGCGTTTTGCAATTCAAAAATATTATAGTCCTTGCTGATTCCAATATTCTTTTCAATAATTGTTGGATTGATACTATCACCTTTATTTAAGTTTAATATTAATTTAGAAATTTCATTACTTATTTTTGATAAATCGTTTCCTAAGTATTCACTTAAAACTCTACAAGATTTGTCATCAATAGAAAACCCATTTTCTTTTACAAAATCCTTTATCCAAGAAGGAACTTGATTGTCATAAAGTTTTTTTCCTTCAAAAAGTATTGCTTTCTTGCTTAAGTTTTTCCCGAATGATTTTCGTTTATCTACTTTTTTGTATTTATAACAAATAACTAAAATTGTAGATGGAGATGGATTGTCAAGGTAACTATCTAACTTGTCAATTGATCTAATATCCTGAGCTTCCTTTATAATAACTACTCTGTATGTGCTACCAAATGGAAATTGTTTTGCCTCAGAAACAATAGTTGATACATCAATATCTTTCCCGTACAGTGTAGTTTGGTTAAATTCTTTTTCTTCTTCAGAAAGCACGTTTTTACTGATGTAATCAGAAACTTTATCAATATAAAAAGTTTCCTCTCCCATTAAAAAATAGACGGGTTGAAAAACTTTATTGTCTATTTGTGTTATGATATCCTGATATTTCATTTAATTTGAAGTGTGAAAAAATTACCCATTTTAAGTCTGCCAATTTACAAACTCAAATTGAAAAAGGTGGAAGAAAAAACACATATTTTTGATGAGGTCAGAAAAAAATATTTACTACTAAATCCTGAAGAATGGGTAAGGCAAAATTTTATTCATTACCTAAATAAAGAGAAAAGATATCCTTTGGGTTTGATGGGGGTAGAACAAATGGTAAAATACAATTCCTTAAAAACCAGAGCAGATATTGTTATTTATAACTTAGAAGGAAAACCAAATGTTATTGTAGAATGTAAGGCTCCTGAAGTTAAAATAAATCAAGATACTTTTAATCAGATTGCAAAATATAACTCTCAGTTAAAAGTAAAATATCTAATAGTTACAAACGGGATGAAACATTTTTGCTGCCAGATGGATTATGAAAATAACAAGATTACTTTTTTAGAGGATGTTCCTACTTATTAGAATTTCTATTTTGCATAGCTACATCAAATACTAAATCAATTGATAAGCATTTTTAGTTGTATTAAAAGGTGTTGTTTAAGCGTTTTGCTCTTTCATGAAGTTAAGAGCAGATCCTGCTTTAAACCAATCAATTTGAGATTCATTATAAGTATGATCTAGCATAATCGTATCCCTTGTTCCATTCGTATGAACAATTTCTAATGTTAATTGCTTTCCTTCAGTAAAGTCAGCTAAATCCGTAAAGTTGAAAGTATCATCTTCTTTTATTAAATCATAATCAGCTTCATTAGCAAAAGTAAGACCTAACATACCTTGTTTTTTAAGGTTTGTTTCGTGTATACGAGCAAATGATTTTACAATAACTGCCATTACTCCAAGGTGCCTTGGTTCCATTGCAGCATGCTCTCTTGATGATCCTTCTCCATAGTTATGGTCTCCAACAACTATAGTTGTAACTTCCTCAGCTTTGTATTTTCTTGCAACATTTGGCACTTCATCAGTTGTTCCGTCTAATTGATTTACAACTGCATTTGTTTTTCCTCCAAAAGCATTTACTGCACCAATTAAACAATTGTTAGAAATATTATCTAAATGACCTCTGTATCTTAACCAAGGTCCTGCCATAGAAATATGGTCAGTTGTACATTTTCCTTCTGCTTTTATTAGAAGTTTCGCTCCTAAAATATTTTCTCCATCCCAAGGAGAGAAAGGGGTTAATAATTGTAATCTGTTTGATTCAGGATTTACAACAACTTCAACATTGCTTCCGTCCTCTGCAGGAGCTTGATATCCATTGTCTTCAACTGCAAATCCATTAGGAGGTAATTCATGTCCAGTTGGCTCAGCAAGCTTTACCTCTTCTCCATTTTCATTTGTTAAAGTATCAGTAACAGGATTAAAATCTAATCTTCCTGATATTGCAACTGCTGCTACCATTTCTGGTGATCCAACAAAGGCATGTGTATTTGGGTTTCCATCTGCTCTTTTTGCAAAATTTCTGTTAAAAGAATGTACTATAGAATTTTTCTCTTGTTTTTCAGAACCTTCTCTGTCCCATTGTCCAATACAAGGCCCACAGGCATTGGTAAATATTTTAGTAGATTCAAACTTGTTGAATGTTTCAATTAATCCATCTCTTTCAGCAGTAAATCTTACTTGCTCTGATCCTGGGTTAATTCCTAAAATTGCTTTTGGTTTTATTCCTTTACTTACAGCATCTTCTACTATAGAAGCTGCTCTTGTTAAATCTTCATAAGATGAGTTTGTACAAGATCCAATTAATGCCCATTCTACATCTAAAGGCCAATCGTTCTTTACTGCTTTTTCTTTCATCTCAGAAACTGGAGTTGCTAAGTCTGGAGTAAAAGGTCCGTTTAAATGAGGAGTTAAATCATTTAAGTTGATCTCAATAACTTCATCAAAATATTTTTCAGGGTTTTCGTAAACTTCAGTATCTCCTGTTAAATGTTCTGTTATTTCATTTGCTGCATCTGCAACATCATTTCTGTCTGTTGCTCTTAAATATCTTTCGATACTTTCATCATACCCAAAAGTTGAAGTTGTTGCTCCAATTTCAGCTCCCATATTACAGATAGTTCCTTTTCCTGTTGCAGAAAGAGAAGTTGCTCCATCTCCAAAATATTCAACAATTGCACCTGTACCTCCTTTTGCAGAAACTATCCCTGCAACTTTCAGTATTACATCTTTTGCAGCTGTCCATCCGTTAAGGTTTCCTGTAAGTTTTACTCCTATTAATTTTGGGAATTTAAGTTCCCAAGGCATACCTGCCATTACATCTACTGCATCTGCTCCACCAACACCAATCGCTACCATTCCTAGTCCTCCTGCATTTACTGTGTGTGAGTCAGTACCAATCATCATTCCTCCAGGGAAAGCATAATTTTCTAATACTACTTGATGTATGATTCCAGCTCCTGGTTTCCAAAAACCAATTCCATATTTATTACAAACCGAACTTAAGAAGTTAAACACTTCATTATTTTGATTGATACCTTCTTGTAAATCTTTATTTGCTCCAAGTTTTGCTTGTATTAAATGATCTGCATGTGCAGTAGAAGGTACAGCAACTTTATTTTTCCCTGCTTGCATAAATTGCAAAAGTGCCATTTGTGCAGTTGCATCTTGCATTGCTACTCTGTCAGGTGCAAAATCTACATAATCTTCACCCCTTTTAAATGAAGTACTTGCATTTCCGTCCCAAAGGTGAGTGTAAAGAATCTTTTCAGAAAGAGTTAATGGTTTGTTAGTTGCTTTTCTAGCAGCTTCAACTGCTCTAGGGTACTTCTGGTACACCTCTTTTATCATGTTAATGTCAAATGCCATAAGTTGAATTTTAAGATTGCAAACTTAGTAAAATTAGACAAATTTTAGCAATAAAAAAGCCCGAAATAGTCGGGCTTTTAAAATGTATTTTAGTTATTAACTACTCCGCAATAACTTCAAAAGGAATTGTAACTGAAACTGTTCTGTGTAATCTGATTGTCGCTTCATATTTTCCTAATTCTTTTGCGTTAGGAATATTTACAAAGTTCTTATCAATATCAACACTTTCAACAGATGACATAAATTGTGATAAAGTAATTTTACCAAATAATTTTACACCAGCTGATACTTTTGCTTTAATTTTTACATCTAATCCTTTTAAGGCTTCTGCAGTTGCGTTTGCATCTGCAATAGTTTTTTCTTCTTTTTTAGCTTGTTGTCTTAATTTTTCTTCTAGTACTTTTACTGCTGAAGAAGTAGCTAAAACAGCTTTTCCTGTAGGAATTAAAAAGTTTCTACCGTAACCGTTTTTTACAGTTATGATTTCGTCCTTAAATCCTAATTTTTCAATATTTTCTAATAATATGATATCCATTTTTTAGTAATTTAAGGTGATTATTTTAAGTTGTCTCCTACATAAGGCAATAAAGCTAATTGTCTACATCTTTTTACTGCAGTAGCTAATCTTCTTTGGTACTTTAATGAAGTTCCTGTAATTCTTCTAGGTAAAATTTTACCTTGGTCGTTTAAGAATCTCATTAAAAATTCTGGGTCTTTGTAATCAATGTACTTAATCCCCATCTTTTTAAAACGACAGTACTTTTCTTTTCTTCTTTTATCGATATCTACAGGAGACAGATATCTAATTTCTGTTTTATTTCTTGCCATTATTCTGCAGATTTTTTAGTTTCACTTAGTCTATTTTTTCTTCTAACGGCATACTCAGCAGCATATTTATCAAGTTTTACTGTTAGCCATCTTAATACTGCTTCATCTCTTTTGAAATTTACATCCATTTCAGTTAATGCAGCACCATTTACTTTGTACTCAATCAAGTAATAAAATCCTGATTTTTTCTTTTGTATGGTATACTTAAGTTTTTTAAGTCCCCAATTCTCTTCTGATACTATCTCAGATCCGTTATCTTTTAGATAAGAGATGTATCTTTTTACTGTTTCCTTTACCTGATCTTCAGATAAAACGGGAGTCATAATGAAAACAGTTTCGTAATGATTCATTTTCTTTTCTTTTGGTTAATATTCATTTTTAAAAAGGTTTGCAAATGTAGTAATTCTTATTAAATTAGTGTATTCAAAGTAAAAAATATTTTTTTATAAATAATGAGTTCTTTTGTCATCATAAATATTAGATTTGTAATCTCTTATTCTTAATTAATAAAAATGAATGATTTTATAGTTTCTGCTAGGAAGTACCGTCCTTCAACATTTACTGATGTTGTTGGCCAGGAATCTATTACAAATACTTTATCAAGAGCGATAAAGGATAATCATTTAGCTCAATCTTTTCTGTTTTGTGGTCCGAGAGGTGTCGGAAAAACTACTTGTGCTCGTATATTAGCTAAAACAATTAATTGTGAAAATATAACTGAAAATGTAACTGCTTGCGATAATTGCGAGTCTTGTAAATCATTTAACGAACATCATTCATTTAATATACATGAGTTAGATGCTGCATCTAATAATTCGGTTGATGATATTCGAAATTTAGTTGACCAGGTTAGGTTTGCTCCTCAAGTTGGAGATTATAGCATCTATATTATTGATGAGGTACATATGTTGTCTTCTGCAGCATTTAATGCTTTTCTGAAAACTTTAGAAGAACCACCAAAACATGCAATTTTTATTTTGGCTACTACTGAGAAGCATAAAATAATCCCTACAATTTTATCAAGATGTCAAATTTTTGATTTTAAGAGCATACAAGTAAATGATATTATTTCTCACCTGGAGTTTGTTGCAAAATCTGAAGGAATTGAAACAGAAAAAGATGCTTTGCATATTGTTGCTCAGAAATCCGGAGGTTCATTAAGGGATTCCCTTTCTATGTTTGATAGGTTAGTAGATTCTACAAATCTTTCTTTAACATATAAAAGTGTAATTGAAAACCTAAATATTTTAGATCATGATTATTATCTGAAAATAACGAACCAAATTATTTCAAATAATATAAGTAGTGTGATGATTACTTTTAATGAAATTTTGATGAATGGATTTGATGCTCATCAATTTATTATGGGATTAGCTTCTCATTTCAGAGATTTATTGGTTTCAAAAGATCCTCAGACAATAGTATTGTTAGATAAAGGAGAAGAACTAAAAACAAAATATTTAGAGCAATCAGCAAATTGTGATTTGAGTTTCTTGATAAAAGCACTCAGAATGTGTAATAAATGTGATGTAGAATATAGAGTTTCTAAAAACCAAAGATTGTTAGTAGAACTTACTTTATTAAAAATGTCAACTATCGGACAATTAGATTCTGAAAAAAAAAATGAAATTCAGCAAATAGCCATTCCGAAAAAAAAAATAGAGAATAAAACAGAAGAATCTTCCGAAATAAATACTCCTAGAATTGAGGATAAAAAGGATGAAGTTAAAGTTGTTTCAGAAGATATTACAATAAATAAAGAGGAAAAACAAGAAGAAAAATCAAAAGATTCTGAACCTCCAAAGAAGAAAATAAGAAAGAATAGAATATCTCTGACAGAAATGATGGAGGATAAAAAGGAGGATAAGATAGATTTAATTTCTTCAAAAAGAAGTAAATCTTTTTCTCTTGAAAAGATGCAAGAAGTTTGGAGTTCTTTTACAAATAAGA
>CABXPN010000030.1 GCA_902514225.1 uncultured Bacteroidota bacterium | reverse complement strand
TTCTTCTACTCCTTACTTCAACATGAGGAGTTATGTTTTCTAATGACTTCTCCCAAACCGCTAACGGATCTTCCTCTTCAACTTTAGTAGCAATAATATCTAAAGCACTATAAAATACTTTAAACGCTACACTTTTCTTGCCATCTAACATCAGGTTATTTACAAACCTTGTTACACTAACACTACCAAATTTTGGGTCCGGTAATAATATTCTTTTTTTAGCTCTTGATTTTCTCATTTTCTAAAATCTATTTATTTTTTAGGTTTTTTAGCACCATACTTTGATCTTCTTTGTGTTCTATCATCTACTCCAGAGGTATCTAAAGCCCCTCTAACTACATGATATCTTACACCCGGTAAATCTTTTACTCTTCCACCTCTCACTAAAACAATTGAATGTTCTTGTAAGTTATGACCTTCTCCTCCGATATAAGCATTTACTTCATTTCCATTTGTTAACCTAACCCTAGCTACCTTTCTAAGTGCAGAGTTTGGTTTTTTAGGAGTTGTTGTATACACTCTGGTACACACACCTCTTCTTTGAGGACAACTATCTAAAGCTAAAGATTTACTCTTCTTCTTTAATTTAGTTCTTCCTTGTCTTACTAACTGTTGTATTGTTGGCATAATTTTCTTTACCTTAATTTTCTTATTAAAACGGTCGGCAAATGTAGTAATTTCTTTTAGTATAAAGAAAAGGAAGTTTGTTTTTTTTGATTATTTTAAGTTTCTAGATAAAAACAGTCAATTTATGATGTGTTTTTTATTAGAATTAATGGGATTTTTTTACAATTAAGAAAAGTCTTATTCACATAAAATTGTGAAAAACCTGTTTGGAAAGATTGTCTATTTTACAAAAAACTAGGAATTATTGTAAAGTAATTTTCTTAAATATTTTGTGGTTATTTATGTTAAGTTCTACAAAGTAGACTCCCTTACTTTTTGTTTCTCTCTCTATAACTAATTCTCTCTGATTCTTTAACTTGTAAACATCCACTACATTTCCTAAAATATCTATCACCTTTAACTCTCCTTCAATTATCAACCTACCAAAATCTACTGTTGTTCTATCTACAAAAGGGTTTGGATATATTTCTAAAATTATTTTAGATTCATCTATAGAAGTTGGAGGAGGAGGTGGAGGAGGAGGTGGAGAAGTATATGTAAATGAATTAGACGTTGTTTCACAAAGATTTGCATCTGTAACAATACAATAATATGTTCCTGGAGTTAAAACCATATAAGTTGTTCCTCCTTGTAAATTCAGATTCGGATTTGAACTCTCTCTCCAACTATGAGTATAACTAGTAGTTCCTCCTGTTACATTAACTGTTAAAGTAGCTCCATTCTGTGTTACATTTGCTACTAAAACATCTGGCTCCATTACTACAAAAGTGTCTACTTGTAAACATCCATTGATATCTGTTACACTTAAAGTATAAGTACCTTCCGTTAAATTATTAATAGTAGACCCTGAAGTTGAACCTGGGTTCCATTGGAAAGTGTAGTTTGGAGTACCTCCTGTTACTCCTCCTAGCGGAGCAGCTATTGTAATGCTCCCAGTATTATTATCATAACAATCTACATCCTCTATAACTGCAGTTATCTCAATCTCATCTATCTGAGTAATCTCAATAGTATCTCTTGTAGTACATCCATCATAAGGTCCAACGTTTAATCCATCCATATACTGAGCTTCTAAAACATAGAACCCTGCAGAAAGATTTGTTGCTGTATTCCCTACTCCAACAGATGTTCCTGTTAATGCATGTACCCAATTATAACTATAATTTGTTGTATTCGGGTTCGGACTCAATACATCTAAACTTCCTGTACTTGTTCCATAACACAATATATTCTGAACTGTTGATTGATTTATCTGTGATGTTGTCTGATTATTATGTCCAACTGTTTGTATTCCTACACCTCCTGCTATTAAAGAAGAAGAACATCCATTATCATCCGTAAGAACAACACTCCATGTACCAGAACATATATCTCCTAAAATACTATCTCCAATCATTGTAGATGTTAATTGAACTCCTGTAGACACATTAGTAGAAACTCCAACATAAGGAGAAGTTCCTCCTGTTAAATCTATTTCTATCTGTCCGTTACAACTTCCATCACAACTCTCATTTCTGAAAACTCCAATTGTAGTATAGGTCAACTCATCTGGAGTAGTAATGTCAAAACTATTATTTACACTACATCCATTACTATCTAAAACTGTTACACTATAGGTTCCCGCTACTAAATCAAATATACTATCGTTCGTAGAATTAAATCCATTCGGACCATACCACTGATAAGTAAACGGAACATGGTCTGTCCCTCCTCCCACAACATACAACTCACCATCATCTTCTCCATAACAACTTACATGGTAACCTCCATTATAAGTTAATGAATCATGAATATCAGAAGTCATAGTTCCAGTTATCGTATCTATATCTTTTGTTGCACTTACTACACATCCTCTACTATCTGTAACAGTAACCGTGTAAACTCCTGCTAATAAACTAGAAGCTACCGGAGTAGTTTGTGGAGTAACAGGATTATCATCCCAAACATAACTATAGTAAGGTGCCGTTAAAAATGGCGTCCCTCCTATAGCCTCAGAAGTTAAACTTGCTGAATTTACACCAATACAATAAGGCCAAATAGTTAAACCATCTATAATATTTACTTCAAAAACTGGAGGCTCATGTATCAATACCGTATCAGAAGATATACATCCTCTATCATCTACAACAAAAACCGTATGAACTCCAGGAGTTAACATTCCATTAGTATCCCCAACAAAACCACTTAAACTATCCCAATAGAATGTATATGGAGAAGTACCCCCCCAAGCGTAAGCATATGCCAAACCATCATTATATCCATAACAAGAGATACTATCTATCTCATCTGACTCTATATTTAAAGGGTCAGGTTGTAAAACTAATACCGTATCAAAAACTTCACAACCATAAATATCTTGAGTAGTTAAATAATAACTACCATAAATTAATCCAGAATTCGTACTAGAAGTACCTGTGTTAGAAGTAGATAAGTTAGACCAAAAATAAGTGTAATTTGGAGAACCTCCAACAGATGTCGCACTTACACTTCCATCACTCAAACCATAACAACTTACCTCATTATCTACTGAAATTGTTGTTTCTATTAAGGTATTCTCATTAACATAAACACTATCCTTTACTACACAACCCCAATCATCCGTTAAGGTTAATACATGATATCCAGAAGTCAAGTTTACTGCATTGGAATTTAACTCTCCATTATCCCACATAAAATAATAGTTCGGCATTCCTCCACTTACATAAGCCAAAGCTGCCCCATCATCCTCACCATAACATCTTACCATATTACTCATTACAACACTATCAATGCTCAATGCGTCTGTTGGTTCTCCAACTGTGATAGTGTAGTTTTCTGTACAACCATTTGCATCATACAAATGTAAATCATAAACACCTGTAGGTAAGTCCGCTAAAGTATCTCTACCAAATAGAAACTGATCTGTATCAGGTTGAATCAAACTATCACCTTGAGGATTGAACCAATAATACCTATAAGGACCTTGACTTCCAACAGCCTGAGAAACTATCATCCCAGTACTGTCATATTTACATGGAACCCCAAAGATCTGATTATTACCCAAAAGTGGTGTTTGCATCTGTAATATCTGTATATTTCCAACATCTTCACAACCATTAGCATCTGTTACCTTTACAAAATAACTTCCTCCCAATAATCCAGTAATACTATCTCCTAAACCAATAGAAGTGTAACTTCCATCAAACCACTCATAATTATAAGAAGGAGTACCTCCTGTTGAAGAAACGGCAGAAAAACCTGAAGCTTCACCATGACAATTTACTTTATTAGAAGTAGGAGAAATTTGTAATGGGAAATTTGGCTGAGTAATAACCACTGTATCTTTATCCATACAGTTATTTGTATCTATAACAGACATAATATATACTCCTGGAGATAAACTTGTAAAAACACTATCGTAAGGGAATGGATTGGTTGCAAGAGAACCGTTAATATAAAATTGATATGGAGACGCTCCTGATCCTTGTGGAATAACTGAAATAACACCATTAGATCCACCATAGCAATTTACATCTTGATGATTTGTAGTAACAATAAGAGGATTTTGTATCTGAGATATAATAATTGTATCCTGAGCAGAATATCCATTTGTTTGAGTGATCTTAACAATATATGGACCTGTAACAACATTTGAGAATGTATGTGTAGTAGTCATTACATTATTTGCTACTTGAACATTTATTCCATTAAAATCTTGTAATTCAATAGTCCAAGGAGGGGAAGTTGTTACTCCAATTATTGTTGGAGCAACTGTAACAGTTCCATCAGTTCCTGAACAAGATGATGGAGTTGAAGTTAAATTCATACCAAAACAACCCGTAATAGCTATTGTAACAGAATCAGTAAGAGTAACACCCGCACAACTACCCGTAATAGAACAATAATATGTAGTTGTATTTGTTGGATTAACAGTTAAGATTGGTCCTGTACCTAAAACAGTACCAATAGCATCAGTCCATGTAGCTAAACCTGCTATAATTGGTTGGTATGCAATTGCATTAATATTATAAGAAGTTGTTCCATTTGGTAGAAACTCCCAACCTTCATTTGTAGCAGTCCAAGTTAATGGCCAATTTCTTGGAAGTAACAAAATAGGATCATCAACTATATCAAAATTTGTAGATGTAGCATCTACTAAACCTTGAATTGCAGCTCCACCATTCCAAGTTATGCAAAGTGGTTTATCCTGAATAAACATCTCAATCTTATTACTACCTTCATGCAATACAGCTTGTGAGGTATGTAGCATTTGATTACAAGAGTACATAGCAATAGCACACCAAGTAACCGTAAATCTTCTGTTAGGAGCTATTCCTGTTGTTCCATAATAAATAGACCCTGAAACCCCTACATCAATATCTTGCCATGGAGCTAAAATAGCGTTTTCAGGCATAGAACCAGGATTTGGTATTGCCTGATTAATACTATAAGGTGACCATGTACTAGCAACGGAAGTATCAAAAGTAATATAACCATTACCTGAAACTACACATTTATCATAAGTACCTCCATAAAAATCAAAATCAAAACCAATAGGAACAACAACATCATGTTGATCATCTTGACTCATAGAAGATTGTTCTGCACTCATTGCATATAAATCATGTGGTTGAGAACTGCAAAACATAGTATCATCTGAGATAATAACTTGAGCATTAATTATAAATACGGAAAGAAGTAATCCGATTATAAGAAGTATTCTGTTCATTTTTTAGGTTTTATTTTTTAACAAGAAAATCCCTAACTAAAGGGATTTCCATATAATTTCTATTTTATCTTAAAAGGGTTATTGATCCTTTCTTTGCGTAAGCAAACCCATCATCACCAGTTGCTTGCAGAACATAATAATAAACACCTTCTGGCAAGACCTCTCCGTCAAGTCCCATACCATGCCATTGTTCATATGGATTATTCAGAGTATAAACTAATTCACCCCATCTGTTGTAAATCAACACTTCAAGAGATTGTATTGCATGAGAATAATTTTCAGGCGGCCAGTCTTCATTAGAATCATCATCATTTGGGGTAAATACATTAGGGAGTTCAGGTATTCCTTGAACTTCAATAATAAATGTAGTATCATCAATACAGCCAGAATTCATGTTCTGAACCTGAATATAGACTTCATTTCCTCCAATTTCAGTAAATGATGCATCAGGGAAAATATCATTTATTGCAACATTAGTTACCGTAGTAGAATCTCCCCATGGCCAATAGAAAGTATAATCGTAAGGATCAACTGTAACAGTTTCATCTTGGAATGCTGCCGTAAGTGGAGCAACTGAAGCTCCTGCATAATTTATTAAATGAGTAATAGCATCAAACTCTTCAGTAGGTTCAGTAAGTATAAAAGTTTGATTTGCTGTACATCCATTTGCATCCGTTACTTCTACTGAATATGTTCCAACATAAAGGTTTGTAATTTCATCAAGATTTGAAATCTGACCACCAATAGGTCCTGACCAATCATACATATATCCTGGAGTACCAGGAACACCACCTGTTGGATCCGCATAACATTCTCCATCATTTAATCCATAACATGAGATGTCAAATCCTCCTGGGAAAAGGTTATAATAACCAGTAGCAGTTCCATTGACTAATAATACATCTGGCTCTACTAAAGTAATAGGTAAAGTTTCAAAACAACCATTATAATCTGTAACAGTAACAGTATGTGTACCAGCTGGCATATTTGTTTCTAACTGACCTATACCACCTGTAGTCCAAGAAAAAGTATATGGAGCAGTACCTCCTCCTAAACTAACAATTGCAGAACCATCTGATAATCCGTTACACGAAATGTTATATGAAATAGTTCCTGTAGTATCATTTCCATAAAAAGCGTTTGCTTCAACACCCGAAATAATTGCATCTGGCTCAGTCATTGTAACATCAAAAGTTTTAACACAACCACGATTATCTGTAACTGTTAATGTATAATCACCAACACTTAAATTATTTCCTGTTTGCCCACTACCACCAGAAGGAGACCATGAGTAATTATAAGGACCAGTACCTCCAGAAATATTTGCTTTTACAGAACCATCAGAAAATCCGTTACAACTAGGATGCACTACAGGATCAAAATTATTCGTAAGAACATCTGGCTCAATCATATCAAAATCCACAGTTTCAGTACATCCCATTCCATCAGTAATTGTAACTGTATAAGTATCTTCTTCCAATCCATTTATGGTTGCTGATGTAGAACCATTTGGTAAAGAAGTTGTAGTATCCCACTGATAAGTATAAGGACCTCCATCACCACCAGTTGTTCCTGTTAAATCAATTATACCATCTTTTTCTTCATAACAAGAAATAGGGGTAATATTTGCATTTGCTAATATCTGATTTGGAGATGGCATGTTAAACTGAACTGTATAATCACAACCAGTATAAACCATACCAAAGTTAGCACTATCAGAATAATGAGCAACTAAATTATAATCACCTCCAGTAAGTACATTTGTAGTAATTCCTGTGTCCACTACAATACCTAATAAAGTTTCCCAAGTATAAGTAAACATTGTGTTTACTGGGAATACTACATTTGCTTCTCCGTTTGGAGAACTATAACATGAAGCGGCAGTTACATTTGGTGCAGGAACTGTAACTACAACACCAGAATCAATTGTTGCTTCCCATTGTCCACCCCAAACTAGCGTTCCAATACAATCATTTGCATCAGTTACATAAATATCATAATCTCCAGCACATAAATCTAAAATTAATGAATCATTTATAAGTTGTATCGCATTTGCAAATGGCCAACTTGGTGGAACAGTCTGATTTCCATCCCAATAATACGGAGAAGTACCTCCCTCTACATCTACAGAAATAGAACCGTTACAAGCTCCATAACAAGTTTCTCCTATTATATCATAAAGAGTATACTCTAACTGGCTTGGTTCTTGGACATCAGTATAAATTGTAATACTACAATTATTACTATCAGTAATTGTTACACCATAATTACCAGCATACAGGTAATTAATTTGGTTTTGATTTGCGGTATATCCATTTGGACCAGTCCAACTATAATCATAATCTACAGCTAAATTTCCTGTATTAGTTATTGGAACAGCTCCCCATACATTATCTACAAAAGTCGAACCATCAAATAATCCGAAACAACTAACATCAGTTACAGATGTTGTAGCGTCCATACTATTTGTTACCGAATCAATATTTCTAGTATCAGATGCAGAGCATCCTCTATCATCTAAAACTGTAACAGTATAAATTCCTGCCATTAAATTATCAGCATAGTCAGTAGTTTGTCCGAGTACATCAGACCAAACATAATTATAAGGTTCAATACCACCAGAAGCTATAGAAAATAAATATGCCGAATTTGTACCAGTACAATATGAGTAAACAGTAGATGTATCTTGAATTGCTATCGTTAACTCAGTTGGCTCTGTTATCATTACAGTATCTGTAGCCATACAGCCTTTATCATCTGTTACAATTACAGTATGAATACCTGGAGTTAAATTATAAGCAGTATCATTCATTTGTCCTGACAAACTATCCCACACAAAAGTATAAGGTAAAGTACCTCCTGTTGCTGTACCATGAGCAATTCCATTATCATACCCAAAGCAATCAATATGATCTACCCAGTGAGCATTTGCAAAAAGTTCGTCTGGTTGTGATATTTGATAATAAACAGTCTTTCTACAACCAACTTCATCTTCAATAATAATATCATGACCACCATAACATACTCCATTAGCTGTATCTGGCATAAAGTTCCCTACATTACCCATATCCCAAGAATAGGAATGAGGAAGAACTCCTCCAACAGAAGAAACGGTTACAATTGCATCACATGCGTTAAAACATTGTACATTCTGAATTACCTGCACTGTATTACTTCCGTCCAAAGTATTATATGCTTGAATCTCTTCATTTAAGTGTTCAATTTGAATGCTATCTCTGATAGAACATCCATTAGAATCTGTAATTGTTACGCCTTGCCACTCTGCTGATGGAAAAGCAGTATTTACATCTGCCCATAAAGAATCAGCTATAGCTGTAGTTTCACCATTATCCCATAAATATGTATAAGGAAGTTGAGATTGACCACCAGTAGCAATTACTTTCGCTTTACCTGTTGAATCTCCCCAACAACTTACATGAGTAAGTAAATTAATTGTACTAGAAACTGGAGATTGTGGTTCTGTAATGGTAATAATAATGATTTGTGGACAGAAATAATATCCGTTTAAATCATCTGGCAAAGAATCATAAACATATAACGTATAAGAACCAGCAATTAAACTATCTATAATAACACTATCTGCATCATTTATAGATTCATAAATTGTATCTATTATTGATCCATCATGCGTTACTCGTGTTAAATAAGGACTATATCCTCCAGAAAAATAAGCACTTATGTTTCCTGTTGCTTCTCCATGACATAAAACATGTGTAACATCTATACTATCAATCTGAAGTGGAGTTGGTGCTTCTAAAACTTTCAAATATCTTTCATATTCACTACATCCATTTGCATCAATTATATTTACAGTGTAATCTCCAGCTGGTAATCCTCCCACTGTATCTGCTGTTGACCATATAGTTCCAGATGCATCATCTGTCCACTCGTAATTATAATATTCATCTCCAGAATTCGCTATTCCATCTGGATCAAAAGGAACTCCTCCATTTGCAGAGATAGAAGAATATCCTGTGCTATCTCCACTACAAGTATATACTGTATCTGTATTTGCACATCCTAATTTATACAGAGTAAAGCTTAAACTACCAGCATTATCACTATATATACCAGTAGGATCTATAAAACTAAATAACATAGGATTACCATCTCCCGCTATAGTATAAGAATATTGATGAGAACTAGTATAAATATCAATATCTGGCCTAACTGGAACTCCATTTACTGCCCAATCGTCAGTAGCAATACCAGAAGAAATAATAAATGCAGGGTCTTTATGATTAGGGTTTAAAAAATCTAATCCATATGTACCATTAACTACTAATAGATAGTCTGCTCCAAGTAATGTTGATACTGGCGTAGAATGAGTAAAAGCAGTACTTATTGTATCAAAGTCCATAACAAAATTATCTATCAAAAATGGTACATTCGAGTTTCCAATACCACAAGCCCAAATTGAATCTGGTTCTGTAATAGTAATGGTGTCATTTTCTGAAAGACACCCTAAATTGTCTTGTATATAAGTTATATAATCTCCAGCTGTTAAATTAAAAGTGGTGTCTACTGAGGAAACAGAATTAATAGTTGTTCCAGACATATCTAAGACCGAATATGTGTAAGGATTGAACCCAGATGAAGAATCGACAGAAACATTAATTGTTCCAGATGCATCTCCATAACAGGGAACGACATTTGTTGTGTTTGTTTGAAAGTTTAAAATATATAAGTCCCACATTACATTAACTGTATCTGTAGCGGTACAGCCTTGATCATCAACAATATTTACAATATAATCTGTTGGAGTTAAACCAGGATTCATATAACATGTATCCTCATCACTTATAATGAAATTAGGAAAAGATGGTGGCATGGAAGTCCAAGTATAATTATAATTATAAATACCTGTATCAATAACATATAAATTGCATGATAATTGGCCTGTATAATTAGACGATGGAACTGACCATGTATGTATTCCCATTCCTTGAATTCCTCCATTATTTCCTGCAAAAAATGGAAATGAATATGTATGAGTAGGGTCATATGTATTTGGTGATGGTCTGTGTGTATTTGTAAAATCAAAATCCCATAACATTACCTCTGTTTGTGGAGCAGCAGTATAGTCATATGCGGCATCATAAAGATTTCCAGATGCATCTGTTAAAGTACCTGTCACCTCTAAGAAGTACAACCCACCTGTTATTAATGTATCTCCAGTTCCGGAAGGATTTGGATTTGTAAAATCAAGTATAAAAGAATTTACTAATGTAGTATCATTGGTTATATTTCCTCCAAAGGCTATTGCTGTTAAGACCGTATCTTCTCCACAATCTATTATAATATCTGGTCCTAAATCAACATACATAGAATCAGGTTGATTAACTGTAAAGTCTATAGGTGGCAAGGAATTTCCATAATAATCAAAAATTTCTAAAGTATAGAATCCAGCGCATCTATTTGTATAAGTAGCTACATGTGATGGAGCTCCATTATACCAAGTTGAACCCAAGGAATCTGTTCTTAAGATACTATTTGTTGTAGCGTCCCTCCAAATATATGTAAAAGGAGCTACAGAACCAGGACCTACATTTAATGGCAACATATATAATTTACCATCACAAATCCCGAAACAGCTAGCATCTTGAACTCCAACAGAATCAACCGCTAGGTTAGCTCCAGCATTATTAGGATGTATATAAACTGTTTGTTGCTGTGTACATCCATTAGTATCAGTAACAATTAATGTAAATCCTCCATTATACTGATTTGAATATCCTAACCCTGTCACAGAATCAGAAGAAGTAGAGAATGAAATCCCTACAGAATCCAACCATTGATATGAATACGGAAGTGTACCTCCTGTAATTGAGTCAATTATAATAGATCCGTCCAGAATCCATGGTGCAGAAGTACTATCTGTTGTTAAATAAATGTTTATTGGATTAGGTTGAGTTAAGACAATAGAATCAGAAGTACAAAGAGTTCCATATGAATTATCTATCACATCAACTAAATAAGAACCAGCAAACAATCCTGTAAATACATTAGATGTGTCATCACTCAAAATTGGCAAACCAATCTGAGTAGTTGGGTTTAATGAATATAAAGTATATGTATATCTTTCTCCAGGCAACGTTATTATTGGACCGATCCCTCCTCCAGTTGTATCAACTGTAGCTGTTATTTCTCCAGTATAATTATAACAATCAATACTATCTGTAATAGATAATGTAGTATTACATGAAGTAAAAACTATATCAAAACATTCTGTAATAGTACAAGGAGTACCATCTGTCACCTCAATACAATAATTATCTTCACAAAGCATTGGAATACTAGAAGGAATAAGAGTTGTTGGACCACTTATTACAGTCCCGCTACCGTCAGTCCAATTAATGCTATATGGAGATGAACCACCTAATACGTCAACAGAGATAAAACCATCACAAGCGCCTTGAGCAGAAACATTGTTCTGAGCTAAAACATTTATACTCATTGTATTGAGATTAATTACAATTGAATCTGAAGATGAGCATAATGTACTATCATTAATAACTTCTAATAAATATTGTCCTGCATCACTCACCAAAGAAGTAAATACTATAGAAGAGTCCAATGATGAGGGAATTGTTTCAATTAAGGTTGAATTAAAATATAAATTATAGGTATAACTATAAGTTCCTGATAAGATATTTGTAGTTTGAGCACTTAATAATAATGGAGCGCAAGTTCCAATCGTATCTAATGTAGCAGAACAATCATTATAAATAAGTTCAATTGTATCAGTAGATGTACATCCAGCGGCATTCATTATATAACAAATATAAGTTCCTTGAGATAAATTCGTTATAGGGGTACCATTAACCCATGGAGGAGTATTATTATTAATCCAAGTAGTTCCTCCGTCTAAACTCAAATATACAGTACCAGTTTCACTAGAACTCAAAGTAATAGACCCATCCGTTGCTGTTGGAGAAGATGGATTGGTAACATCAATAATAGTTGATTGGATAGAGTTTGCAGAAATAGTAAAGGTATCTAAAGAAGTACAATTATTATCTAAATTAGTAATTTGTAATACATATTGATTTGCCATCAAACCAGAATAAGAATTAGA
>CABXPN010000029.1 GCA_902514225.1 uncultured Bacteroidota bacterium | reverse complement strand
TTCTTCTACAACTGTTGTAGTTTCAGTAGATACTTCTGTATTTGTTTTAGCTCCACCTCTTCTTCTTGTCTTTTTCTTCTTAGGTTTGTCTGTTGTATAAGTTTCGTTATAGTCAACTAACTCGATAAATGCCATTTGAGCATTATCCCCTAATCTGTTACCTAATTTCAAGATTCTTGTGTAACCTCCTGGTCTGTCTGCAATTTTAGTTGCAACATCACCAAAAAGTTCTGTAACAGCCTCTTTTTGTTTTAAGTATGAAAATACAGTTCTACGAGAATGAGTTGTATCATTCTTAGACTTTGTAATTAAAGGTTCGACATATAATCTTAAAGCTTTTGCTTTAGCTAATGTTGTTTTTATTCTTTTATGTTCAATTAATGAACAAGCCATATTAGCAAGCATTGCTTTTCTGTGAGCTGCTTTTCTTCCTAAATGATTAAATTTCTTTCCGTGTCTCATTTTACTAATCGTTATTGTTTAGGTTATATTTTGATACATCAAACCCAAAGTGTAAATTCTTATCTTCTACTAATTCTTCTAATTCTGTTAATGATTTTTTACCAAAGTTTCTGAACTTTAACAAATCATTTTTAGAGAAAGAAACTAACTCACCTAAAGTAAATACTTCAGCATGTTTTAAACAATTTAATGACCTAACAGATAACCCAAGATCAACTAAAGTTGTTTTTAATAACTGGCTCATGTGTAATGAATCCTCATCAAAATCATTATCATCTTCAGCATCAAAATTTATCTTTTCATCTGAGAATAACATGAAGTGTTGAATTAAAATTTTAGCAGTTTCAGTTAAAGCTTCTTTAGGTTCAATAGAACCATCAGTTACAATATTAATGTTTAATTTCTCAAAGTCAGTTTTCTGACCAACTCTGTAATTTTCAACATTGTACTTTACATTCTTAATAGGAGTAAATATAGAGTCAATAGCAATTGTGCCAACCGCTAATTCATCATCCTGATTTTCATCAGCAGGAACATACCCTCTTCCTTTTTCAATTGTAAATTCCATTTCAAAACTCTTCTTTTTATCTGTAGTACAAATAATTTGTTCTGGGTTTAAAACTTGGAAGTTAGATAAACTTGAACCTAGATCAGCTGCAGTAATAATATCTTTTTTAGATATTTTCATTGTCGCTTTCTCAGTAGTTTCATCTTCAATTTGTTGTTTAAACCTAACTTGTTTAAGGTTTAATATAATCTCTGTAACATCTTCAACAACACCATCAATTGTTGTGAATTCATGATCTACACCAGTTATCTTAATTGAAGTAATTGCAAAACCTTCTAAAGAAGAAAGTAAAACTCTTCTTAAAGCGTTTCCTACTGTTAATCCGTATCCAGGTTCTAAAGGACGGAACTCAAACTGTCCTTCATTCTGTACAGAATCTAACATAACTACCTCATCTGGTTTCTGAAAATTCAAAATTGCCATATTCTTATTCTTTTAATTTTTTAATTTTTATTTAGAGTAAAGTTCAACAATAAGTTGTTCTTTAATATTCTCAGAAATCTGACTTCTTTCTGGTACAGCTTTTACTGTTCCCTTCATTAAATCAGAATTCCACTCTAGCCAATCATTTGATTGAATGTTATTTGTTAAAGATGAAGAAATAGTTTCTAAAGATTTAGATCTTTCTCTAACGCTAATTTCATCACCAATTTTAAGTGCTGCAGAAGGGATATTACAAATTTCACCATTTAGTAAAATATGTTTATGTCCGACTAATTGTCTAGCAGCTCTTCTTGTAGTAGCAATTCCTAATCTGTACACTACATTATCTAATCTAGTTTCACAAAGTTGTAATAACAATTCTCCGGTAATACCTTTTCTTCTTAAAGCTTCTTTAAAAAGGTTAGAAAATTGCTTTTCTAAAATACCATAAGTAAATTTAGCTTTTTGTTTTTCTTGAAGTTGAACACCATATTCAGATTGTTTACCTCTTCTTCCGTTACCATGTTGTCCTGCTGGATAATTTTTTCTTTCCAACACTTTATCAGGTCCAAAGATTGGTTCACCGAATCTTCTTGATATTCTAGATTGTGGGCCTCTATATCTTGCCATTTCTTTATCTTAATTTATAAATTATTAAACTCTTCTCTTTTTCGGAGGACGACATCCATTATGTGGTAATGGAGTTACATCAATAATCTCTGAAACAATAATTCCAGTATTATGTATTGTTCTGATAGCAGATTCTCTACCCGCTCCAGGTCCTTTTACAAAAACTTTTACTCTTCTTAATCCTGCATCAAAAGCAACTTGTGCACAATCTTCAGCTGCCAATTGAGCAGCATAAGGAGTATTCTTTTTAGATCCTCTAAATCCCATCTTACCTGCAGATGACCAAGATATAACTTGACCACTATTATTGGTAAGTGAAATAATAATATTATTAAAAGTAGCTTGGATATGAGCTTGTCCTACCGACTCTACTTTTACTTTTCTTTTCTTTTTAACTGATTTTGCCATTGTAATTATTTATTTAAAAGACTACCTAGTAGCTACTTTTTTGTTAGCAACTGTTTTTCTTTTACCTTTTCTGGTACGAGCGTTATTTTTAGTTCTTTGTCCTCTTAAAGGAAGACCAACTCTATGACGAATACCTCTAGTGCATCCAATGTCCATTAATCTTTTAATGTTCATTTGAGTCTCAGATCTTAATTCTCCTTCAACAGTATATTCGTCTCCGATAATAGTTCTGATAGCATTTACTTCTTCATCATTCCAATCTTTAACTTTTTTATCAGGAGATACTTTTGATTTATCTAAAATATCTTTTGCAAAAGATGGTCCGATTCCGTAAATATAAGTTAAACTAATAACTCCTCTCTTGTTTTGTGGTAAATCAATACCTTTAATTCTTGCCATAATTTATTAACCTTGTCTTTGTTTAAATCTAGGATTCTTTTTATTGATTACATATACTCGTCCTTTTCTTTTGACGATCTTGCAATCTTCACTTCTCTTTTTTACTGATGCTCGTACTTTCATAATCTTATTTTTTTAGTACCTAAACGTTATTCTACCTTTTGTTAAATCATATGGACTCATTTCCATTTTCACTTTATCACCTGGTAGAAGTTTAATATAAAACTTTCTCATTTTTCCAGAGATGTGAGCAGTTACAATATGTCCGTTTTCTAGCTCTACATGAAACATTGCGTTCGATAATGCTTTAATTATCGTACCATCTAATTCTATGTTTTCTTGTTTCGCCATTTTTATTTTCTCAATCTTTTTTCTATTTGATGATAACGCTTGTGTTATTATTGATGAAAACGGACAAATGAAGGGTACTCGTGTATTCGGACCGGTTGCAAGAGAATTAAGAGATAATGATTTCATGAAAGTAGTATCATTAGCACCTGAGGTGTTATAAACTAAATAAGATGGCAAAATTAAAAATAAAGAAAGACGATACAGTAGTTGTAATTGCTGGTACTTCAAAAGGGAAAGAAGGTAAAGTTATAAAGATTTTTCCTGCAACTAACAGAGTTATTGTTGAGGGTGTGAACTTGGTTTCGAAACATACAAAACCAAATGCTGCTAATCCACAAGGGGGAATTATTAAGCAAGAAGCAGCTATACATATTTCAAACTTAATGATTGTAGACCCTAAAAGTGGTGATGCAACAAGAGTTGGAAGAAAGATTGATGAAAAAACAGGTAAATTAGTGAGATTCGCTAAAAAATCAGGAGAAGTAATATAACAATGGAATATAGACCAAATTTAAGAAAAAAGTATTCTGATCAGATTGTTTCTAATCTGAAAGGAAATTATAAGTCGGTAATGCAAGTTCCGAAATTAGTAAAGATTTGTTTAAACCAAGGTTTAGGATCTGCTAGTTCAGATAAAAAGCAAATTGAAGCTGCTCAGAATGAGATGACTATGATTACAGGTCAGAAGGCTCTAATTACTAAAGCTACTAAAGATATCTCTAACTTTAAATTAAGAAAAGGGATGCCTGTTGGAGTGATGGTAACTTTAAGAGGAGATAAAATGTTTGAATTTTTAGAAAGATTCATTACATCTACTCTTCCTAGGGTAAGAGATTTTCAAGGTCTTGAAGCTAAAGGATTTGATGGAAGAGGTAACTTTACTATGGGGATTAAAGAACAAATTGCTTTTCCAGAAATTAGTATTGATAAAATTAATAAAATAACAGGAATGGACATCACTTTTGTGACGGATACAAATTCTGATGATGATGCTTTAACATTATTAAGAGAATTTGGTTTACCTTTTAAAGATGATAATAGTAAAAAAGAAGAAAGAAAAGCACAATTAGAAAAGAAAGCACTAGAAGAAAGAAGAGAATTAGAAGAGGCAGCAAAACAGGAAATCTCTAGTGAAGAAGTAGTCGAAAATAATGTAGAATCAGAAGATGTTATAGAAGAAACTTCTATGAATAATCCATCAACATCAACTGAACCAGAAATTGAAGATAATAATCAAGATTTATCAGAAGAAACTGATAAATCGGAAAGTTAATAAATTATGGCAAAAGAATCAATGAAAGCCCGTGAGGTAAAAAGAGCTAAATGTGTTGAGAAATATGCGGAGAAAAGAGCAGCTTTAAAAGCAGCTGGTGATTATGAAGGGTTGCAAAAACTTCCTAAAAACGCATCTCCAATCAGAATGCACAATAGATGTAAAATAACAGGTAGACCAAAAGGATATATGAGACAATTCGGAATTTCTCGTGTTAAATTTAGAGAGATGGCGAATTTTGGTTTGATTCCTGGTGTGAAAAAAGCAAGTTGGTAATTACAAAATAAAGAAAAAGAAATGTTTACAGATCCAATAGCAGATTATTTAACAAGAGTAAGAAACGCTCAGATGGCAGGACACAAAGTTGTTGATGTTCCTGCATCAAATATGAAAAAATCGATAACTGAAATTTTATTTGACAAAGGATATATTTTAAGTTATAAATTTGAAGAAGGTGAAAATCCTCAAGGTAATATTAAGATTGCTTTAAAATATAATTCTAAAACTCCTGCAATTAAGAAATTAATCAGAGTTAGTAAGCCAGGACTTAGAAAGTATGCAAACCAAGAAACTATGCCAAGAGTAATTAATGGGTTAGGAATTGCAATTATCTCTACATCAAAAGGTGTTATTACAGATAAAGAAGCAAGAAATTTAAATGTAGGTGGTGAAGTAATTTGCTACGTTTACTAATAAAATAAAGATAAAAGAAATGTCAAGAGTAGGAAATAATCCAGTATCATTCTCAGAAGGAACTTCAGTTTCTTTTGTAGATGGTATGATAACTGTAAAAGGTAAGCTTGGAGAATTATCTCAGAAGATAGATAGTTCAATTTCTATTTCAGTTAATGAAAATGAGGTTGTATTAGCAAGAAATTCTGAAGATAAGCAAGTAAGATCTTACCATGGTTTATACAGATCACTTATTGCTAACATGGTAGAAGGTGTTGGAAAAGGTTACGAAAAGAAATTAGAATTAGTTGGTGTTGGTTACAGAGCTTCTAATCAAGGTCAAAAATTAGATATTCATGCAGGTTATTCTCATAATATAGTTTTTGAAATTCCTGAAGAAGTAAAGGTTTCTACAGTTTCCGAAAAAGGTCAGCCACCAGTTGTGATTTTAAATTCAATTGATAAGCAATTAATTGGTGCTGTAGCTGCAAAAATTAGATCATTCAGAAAACCAGAACCATATAAAGGGAAAGGTATTAAGTATATGGGTGAATATATTAGAAGAAAAGCAGGTAAAACAGCTGCTAGTTAAAAATTAAGATAAAAATGACACAGTCAAGAAAAGATAAAAGACAAGGTATTAGATACAGAATCAGAAAGACAATTAATGGTTCTGCAGAAACTCCAAGATTGGCAGTTTTCAGATCTAATAAACAAATTTATGCACAGTTAATTGATGATAATGCAGGTACAACTATTGCAGCAGCATCTTCTACTGACGCATCAATTACAGATAAGAAAGTAAATAAAATAGAACAAGCTAAATTAGTAGGTTCCCTTTTAGGTGAAAAAGCTAAAGCAGCTGGTGTTGAATCAGTAAAGTTTGATAGAGGTGGTTTTTTATATCACGGAAGAATCAAATCTTTAGCAGATGCAGCTCGTGAATCAGGATTAAAATTCTAAGAAATAGTATGAAATTATCAGACAATAAAAGAGTAAGAGCAACTTCAGATATCGAGTTAAAAGATAGATTAGTTGCAATACAAAGAGTTGTAAAAGTAACTAAGGGTGGTAGAACATTCAGATTCTCAGCTATTGTAGTTGTAGGAGATGAACAATCTGTTGTAGGAATTGGTTTAGGAAAATCTAATGATGTTTCTACAGCTATTGCAAAATCAATTGAAGCTGCTAAAAAGAACTTAGTTAAGATTCCTGTAATTAATGGTACTATTCCTCACGAGCAATTATCAAAATTTGGTGGTTCTGAGGTATTTATCAAACCTGCATCTCACGGTACAGGAATTAAAGCTGGGGGTGCGATGAGAGCCGTTATTGAAAGTGCTGGTATCAAAGATATTTTAGCGAAATCAAAAGGTTCTTCAAATCCTCATAACTTGGTAAAAGCTACTATGAAAGCTCTTTTAGAATTAAGAGATGCAAGAACTGTAGCAAACCAAAGAGGAATTAGTATGGGTAGAGTTTTTAACGGATAATCCGAATAAGAAATGGAAAAGATTAAAATTAAACAAGTAAGAAGTAGAATCGGAAGACCTAAAAATCAGAAATTGACTTTAGATGCTCTTGGTTTAACTAAGATGAATAAAGTTGTAGAACATAATGCTACTCCTCAAATTTTAGGAATGGTTAAAAAAATACAACATTTAATAACTGTAGTAGAAAAGTAAGAAAATGGAATTACACAATTTAAAACCAGCAGAAGGTTCTATTAAGAAAGCAAAAAGAATCGGTAGAGGTGAAGGATCTAAAAGAGGTGGAACTTCTACTAGAGGACATAATGGTCAAAAATCTCGTTCAGGATACTCTAAAAAGAGTGGTTTTGAAGGTGGTCAACAACCTTTACAAAGAAGAGTCCCTAAGTTTGGATTTACAAACCCGAACAGAGTAGAATATTTAGGAATAAACTTAGATAGATTACAAGAAGTAATCACAAATAAGAAAATTAAAGGAGCTATTACTAAAGAAGTATTGGTTAAAAATGGTATGGCTTATAAAAACGACCTAATTAAAATTTTAGGAAGAGGTGAATTAACTTCTAAAATTGATATTACAGTTGATGCTTATTCGGCTTCTGCAAAAGCAGCAATCGAAAAAGCAGGTGGTACTACAAATGTTATCGAAACTGTTACTGAATAAGAAAAACAATGAGAAAACTGATACAAACGATAAAGAATATTTGGAAGATTGAAGATCTTAAATCAAGAATCTTAATAACATTAGCATTTATTGCTATTTACAGATTCGGATCTTTTGTTGTTATTCCTGGAGTTGATCCTGCACAATTAGCAGCATTACAAGCACAATCTGCTGATGGTTTATTAGGATTATTAAATATGTTTACTGGGGGCGCATTCTCTCAAGCATCTATATTTGCTCTTGGTATTATGCCATATATTTCTGCATCTATTGTTATTCAGTTATTAGGAATGGCTATTCCTTATTTTCAGAAATTACAAAAAGAAGGAGAATCAGGAAGAAAGAAAATTAACAATATTACAAGGTACCTGACAATTCTTATTACAGGTGGTCAAGCTCCTGGTTATATTGCGAACCTGAAAGCAACCTTACCAGAAACAGCATTTCTTTTAGGAGATGGTGCATTTTGGTTGTCTTCTATTATTATTCTTGTAACAGGTACATTATTTGTAATGTGGTTAGGTGAGAAAATTACAGATAATGGAATTGGTAATGGTATTTCTTTGTTAATTATGATAGGTATTATAGCATCTTTACCTTCTTCATTATCTCAAGAATTAGTACAATCATTAGAAGCTCAATCTGGAGGGTTGGTATTGTTTTTATTAGAGATGGTAATATTAGTTGTTGTTATTGCATTGTGTATTTTATTAGTTCAAGGAACAAGAAGAATACCTGTACAATACGCTAAGAGAGTTGTAGGTAATAAACAATATGGTGGTGTTCGTCAGTTTATACCATTAAAAGTAAACGCTGCAGGAGTAATGCCAATTATATTTGCACAAGCAATTATGTTTATTCCTGTTACACTTGCTGGTTTTTCTGATGATTTAACAGGAATAGCAAGCACACTATCTGATTTTACAGGTTTCTGGTACAACTTTTTATTCTTTATTTTATGTGTTGTTTTTACATATTTCTATACTGCTATTACTGTTAATCCTAAGCAGATGGCAGAAGATATGAAGAAGAATGGAGGTTTTATTCCAGGTATTAAACCAGGGAGAAAAACAGCTGAATATTTAGATAATATAATGTCAAGAATTACACTTCCAGGATCTTTATTCCTTGGTTTTGTTGCAATTCTTCCTGCATTTGCTATGAAAGCTGGAGTTAATCCTCAGTTTGCTCAGTTTTTTGGAGGTACATCATTGTTAATTATGGTTGGAGTTGTATTAGATACACTTCAGCAAATTGAGAGTCACCTATTAATGCGTCATTATGATGGATTGATGGAAAAAGGAAAAATTAAAGGGAAGTCTTCAGGAAGTATGATGTAATGATACATTATAGATCAGAAGATGAAATTGATTTAATAAGAGAAAGTTCTTTACTTGTTGCTAAAACCCATGCTGAGATATCAGTACTGATAAAACCAGGGGTTACCACACTTCAGCTAGATAAAATAGCGGAAGAGTTTATAAGAGATAATGGAGGTGTTCCTGCATTTAAAGGTTATAGTGGTTTTCCGAATACGCTTTGTGCTTCTTTAAATGAGCAAGTTGTTCACGGAATTCCAAATGATAATCCACTTAATGAAGGAGATATTATTTCAATGGATTGTGGAGTTGTTATGAATGGATATTATGGAGATTCTGCTTACACATATGAGTTAGGAGAAGTTTCTAAGGAAGTAAAAAATCTACTTATAAGAACGAAAGAATCTTTATATTTAGGAATCCAGCAAGCGATTTCGGGTAACAGAATTGGTGATATTGGTTTTGCTATTCAAAAGCATGTAGAACAGTTCGGATATGGTGTAGTTAGAGAAATGGTTGGTCATGGTGTAGGAGAAAATCTTCATGAAGAACCTCAAGTACCTAATTACGGAAAAAGAGGAAGAGGGATTAAACTAAAAGAAGGTATGGTTATTGCTATAGAACCTATGATTAATATGGGGTCTAGACAAATTAAACAACTTTCTGATGGATGGACAATAATAACTGCTGATAAAAAATATTCGGCACATTTTGAACACACCATTGTAGTAAGAAAAGGAAAAGCTGAGGTTTTATCAAGTTTTGAAGAAATAGAAAAAAGATTGAGAAAATAAAAATGGCGAAACAAGAAAACATAGAATTAGATGGTACGATAATTAAAGCATTATCGAACGCAATGTTTCATGTAGAGCTAGAAAACGGACATATTGTAACTGCTCACATCTCTGGAAAAATGAGAAAGTTTTATATTAAACTTCTACCAGGTGATAAAGTGAAAATGGAAATGAGTCCATATGATTTAACAAAAGGTAGAATAACGTTTAGGTACTAAAAAAATAAGATTATGAAAGTACGAGCATCAGTAAAAAAGAGAAGTGAAGATTGCAAGATCGTCAAAAGAAAAGGACGAGTATATGTAATCAATAAAAAGAATCCTAGATTTAAACAAAGACAAGGTTAATAAATTATGGCAAGAATTAAAGGTATTGATTTACCACAAAACAAGAGAGGAGTTATTAGTTTAACTTATATTTACGGAATCGGACCATCTTTTGCAAAAGATATTTTAGATAAATCAAAAGTATCTCCTGATAAAAAAGTTAAAGATTGGAATGATGAAGAAGTAAATGCTATCAGAACTATTATCGGAGACGAATATACTGTTGAAGGAGAATTAAGATCTGAGACTCAAATGAACATTAAAAGATTAATGGACATTGGATGCACTAGAGGTATTCGTCATAGAGTTGGTCTTCCTTTAAGAGGACAAAGAACTAAAAATAACGCTCGTACCAGAAAAGGTAAAAGAAAAACAGTTGCTAACAAAAAAGTAGCTACTAGGTAGTCTTTTAAATAAATAATTACAATGGCAAAATCAGTTAAAAAGAAAAGAAAAGTAAAAGTAGAGTCGGTAGGACAAGCTCATATCCAAGCTACTTTTAATAATATTATTATTTCACTTACCAATAATAGTGGTCAAGTTATATCTTGGTCATCTGCAGGTAAGATGGGATTTAGAGGATCTAAAAAGAATACTCCTTATGCTGCTCAATTGGCAGCTGAAGATTGTGCACAAGTTGCTTTTGATGCAGGATTAAGAAGAGTAAAAGTTTTTGTAAAAGGACCTGGAGCGGGTAGAGAATCTGCTATCAGAACAATACATAATACTGGAATTATTGTTTCAGAGATTATTGATGTAACTCCATTACCACATAATGGATGTCGTCCTCCGAAAAAGAGAAGAGTTTAATAATTTATAAATTAAGATAAAGAAATGGCAAGATATAGAGGCCCACAATCTAGAATATCAAGAAGATTCGGTGAACCAATCTTTGGACCTGATAAAGTGTTGGAAAGAAAAAATTATCCAGCAGGACAACATGGTAACGGAAGAAGAGGTAAACAATCTGAATATGGTGTTCAACTTCAAGAAAAACAAAAAGCTAAATTTACTTATGGTATTTTAGAAAAGCAATTTTCTAACCTTTTTAAAGAAGCTTTAAGAAGAAAAGGTATTACCGGAGAATTGTTATTACAACTTTGTGAAACTAGATTAGATAATGTAGTGTACAGATTAGGAATTGCTACTACAAGAAGAGCTGCTAGACAATTAGTCGGACATAAACATATTTTACTAAATGGTGAAATTTGTAATATCCCTTCTGCAGCACTTAAAATTGGTGATGAAATTAGCGTTAGAGAAAGATCTAAATCTTTAGAAACTATTTCTTCATCTTTAACAAATAACATTCAATCAAATGATTGGCTAGAGTGGAATTCTGATTTAATGAAGGGAACAGTAAAAGCTGTACCAGAAAGAAGTCAGATTTCTGAGAATATTAAAGAACAACTTATTGTTGAACTTTACTCTAAATAAAAATTAAAAAATTAAAAGAATAAGAATATGGCAATTTTGAATTTTCAGAAACCAGATGAGGTAGTTATGTTAGATTCTGTACAGAATGAAGGACAGTTTGAGTTCCGTCCTTTAGAACCTGGATACGGATTAACAGTAGGAAACGCTTTAAGAAGAGTTTTACTTTCTTCTTTAGAAGGTTTTGCAATTACTTCAATTAAGATAACTGGTGTAGATCATGAATTCACAACAATTGATGGTGTTGTTGAAGATGTTACAGAGATTATATTAAACCTTAAACAAGTTAGGTTTAAACAACAAATTGAAGATGAAACTACTGAGAAAGCGACAATGAAAATATCTAAAAAAGATATTATTACTGCAGCTGATCTAGGTTCAAGTTTATCTAACTTCCAAGTTTTAAACCCAGAACAAATTATTTGTACTACAGATAAAAAGAAGAGTTTTGAAATGGAATTTACAATTGAAAAAGGAAGAGGGTATGTTCCTGCTGATGAAAATCAGGATGATGAATTAGCGGTTGGCACAATTGCTATTGACTCTATATTTACTCCTATTAAGAATGTAAAGTACAATGTTGAAAATTACAGAGTTGGTCAGAAAACTGACTTTGAGAAATTAAACATTAATATTGTAACTGATGGTTCTATTGAACCTAAAGAAGCTTTAACTGAAACTGCTAAAATTTTAATTCAACACTTCATGTTATTCTCAGATGAAAAGATAAATTTTGATGCTGAAGATGATAATGATTTTGATGAGGATTCATTACACATGAGCCAGTTATTAAAAACAACTTTAGTTGATCTTGGGTTATCTGTTAGGTCATTAAATTGTTTAAAACATGCTGAAGTATTTACTTTAGGTGAGTTAGTTTCTTTCTCTAAAAATGATTTGTTAAAGTTCAGAAACTTTGGTAAAAAATCATTAACAGAATTAGAAGAATTAGTAGAAGATAAGAATTTACACTTTGGGTTTGATGTATCAAAATATAACCTAAACAATAACGATTAGTAAAATGAGACACGGAAAGAAATTTAATCATTTAGGAAGAAAAGCAGCTCACAGAAAAGCAATGCTTGCTAATATGGCTTGTTCATTAATTGAACATAAAAGAATAAAAACAACATTAGCTAAAGCAAAAGCTTTAAGATTATATGTCGAACCTTTAATTACAAAGTCTAAGAATGATACAACTCATTCTCGTAGAACTGTATTTTCATACTTAAAACAAAAAGAGGCTGTTACAGAACTTTTTGGTGATGTTGCAACTAAAATTGCAGACAGACCAGGAGGTTACACAAGAATCTTGAAATTAGGTAACAGATTAGGGGATAATGCTCAAATGGCATTTATCGAGTTAGTTGACTATAACGAAACTTATACAACAGACAAACCTAAGAAGAAAAAGACAAGAAGAAGAGGTGGAGCTAAAACAAATACAGAAGTATCTACTGAAACTACAACAGTTGTAGAAGAA